>CBKWLJ010000064.1:0-25752 GCA_966675205.1 uncultured bacterium | reverse complement strand
CCACCCCTGTGTGTTTTTAGAAGGGGAAAGGGGAACGGGAAAGGGTATTACCGTTCTAGCCAAGCTCTCATCTTACCGGGATTGAGTAATCCATAGGGGTCAACTTTTTCCTTAAATTTCAACTGCTCTACATCAACCGTTTTTCTGCCACCATCTTCCAACAGATAAGTGTGAGGATTGGCAATGAAGGCTCCGTTTTCTTCGTGATAGCGAATAATTTCGTTGAGACGTTCCTCTGTGGTGTAGCGGACAATTGGCAATCCTGCTGGCATGGCTTTCCCATTTACCCGGAGAAATTCCAAATGCATCATCACTTCATCCCCAAAGTGATGATAAAGAGGCTCAACCCGTTCTAGGGTGAAATAGAAGGTTTGCAAATACGTTAGGGATGGGTCAAGGCTCCGAGCGTGTAGGGTGGTATGATTCCAAGTGAATTCCACTAAAGCTGTGCCTTTGCTGGCTTCTTGAGCGGTTTTTTGATAGGTAACTTCACCGTTATACTCCTGGACTAAATCTTGGAACGGTTCTAAGCAAGATTCAGCAATCATTAATAAAGCACAGGCCTTACCTTCGGGAAGATAGCTTTTTAAGGCGGTAAAGTAGGAAGATATCGGCCAAGAATGAATACTGATCAGTTTTTTGATTAAACCATCACTATCCCCTAAAGCTTGCCCAAATCGAGCGGCTGTCATGAAGTCGTCAAAGGTAACGATTAATTCTGCCCAAGCATAAGCCGGGCCAAGGGGAATTTCCAGTTCGGTAATAATGCCATTGGTACCGTAGGCATGATTCACTTTTTGCACTTCGTCGCCCCGCAGGGTGAGAACACGCGGTTCATCTTCCATATTGACAACTCGAACAGCATGGAGATTTCCGCGATCGCGCAATTGTCCATATAAAATGGAACCAATCCCCGCACTCCCGCCACCAATATATCCGCCAATTGTGGCTGTACGGTAGGTTGAGGGAACCATCCGCAATTCCCAACCGATTTCTCGTGCTTGCTTATCAAAAGCGGCTAATTTTACCCCCGGTTCCACACAAGCTAACCCAGGTTTAATCCAGCGAATGGCATTCATCCTTGTGGTATCAAGAATAATGCCACCATTGAGGGGGATACACTGTCCGTAGTTCCCTGTCCCTGCCCCCCGCACAGTGAGGGGAACTTTGTGTTTGACGCAGACTGCTGCAACTTGCAAGACTTGAGCTTCATTAGCAGGACGAACCACTAAATCGCCTCGTTTATCACTGAGTTGGGGTTGCAGGACTGGGCTGAAATGGTAGTAATCTAGAGATAGCTTGGCAATCTGGGTGGGTTCGGTAATCAGTTCCATCCCAGCAAGTTCAGATGCGATCGCATTCCAATCAACGGATTGAGAAGTCGTTGGGGCCATTGGATTTTAGATTGTGGATTTTACAGAAGACAGCCAGAGGTTTGAGAAATTTAATCTATTTTCCGCTGTACTTAGTAAGCAATGGCCAATAACTAATAACCAAGAACATAAAAGTTAAAGGGAAAGGGTTACTATTTTCCCTTTCCCCTTTTCCCTTTAACCTTTGCCACCTCTTACCAGAGGTATCGACTTAACCGAAAAATCTTCTAGTTACCCTGTTTGTTAGCCTTCAGGTAGTTGCGCTGGCTGTATGGGCTGAAATTGAGGTTGTCCTTCAGCTGTTACCCAGGATGTGAATCGGCTAGGTTGTACACAAGGTGTGCCGTCGAGTACAGTCTTGAGGTTCGTGCTGAAGGACTCGAACAGTGCCACAAGCGCTTGACGGTCAGTGATGCAACCTTGGAGGGCAATCAGTTGCTCAAGCGTCCAGTTATATAACCGGGTGTCTCCTTGGTTAATGCGGATGTTCACCTGAGTTTCAAACTGTCCTAACCGTGCATAGAAGTTCTCTACTTCGGCTTTGATTAACTGCATATCGAGGTAAAACTGCTGTCTTTTAATTTCTGTCAGGACGTTATTTGTGAGTAAGTCGGTGAAGTTTTGGTTGATTTCATTTCGGACGATAGAGGACACATCTTCATGGAAATTGAGAATCTTGTTCTCGAAGTTAACATTGATGCGGTTATCGATATCGCCCATAACATTGTTGACAACCAGTTGTACGTTGTTTTCTCTTGATTGGTCAACGATAGATGTAATCCGCTTGTCAATATCTACCTGGATCTGCTGAATCACCAAGTTCTTGATATTCTCGATTTGATCCGTAATTTTCAGATTAACGACCGAGTCAAGCCGCCTGTTAATATCCGCTTCGATTTGCTGAATCACCAGATTCTTAATATTCTGGGTTTGAGCCTCAATTTTCAGATTAACGACCGAGTCAAGCCGCCTGTTAATATCCGCTTCGATTTGCTGAATTACCAGATTCTTAATATTTTGGGTTTGAGCCTCAATTTTCAGATTAACGACCGAGTCAAGCCGCCTGTTAATGTCAGCTTCGATTTGCTGAATTACCAGATTCTTAATATTCTCGGTTTGAGCATCAATTTTGAGATTGACTGTGGTATCGAGCCGTCGATCAATGTCAGCTTCGATTTGCTGAATCACCAGATTCTTAATATTCTCGGTTTGAGCATCAATTTTGAGATTGACTGTGGTATCGAGCCGTCGGTCAATGTCAGCCTCGATTTGCTGAATCACCAGATTCTTAATATTTTCGGTTTGAGCATCGATTTTTAGATTAACAACAGATTCGATGCGCTTATCCATCTCCCCTTGAATTTGTGTAATCACCTGATTGTTAATTTCTTTGCTTTGGTCGGTGATTTTGAGATTTAAGGTAGCCTCAATCTGTTTGCTGATGTCCGCTTGCATCTGTTCAACCACCAATTTCTTAATATCTTGAGTTTGCTTGGTGACTTTCAGATTCAGAGTTGTTTCTATCCGCTTGTCGAGCTCGGTTTGCATCTGCTCAATCACCAGCTTTTTAATATCTTGAGTTTGCTTGGTGACTTTCAGATTGACTTGTTCTTCAACAACTGTAGCAATTCGGGTGCTAATTAAACGTTCTAGACGCTGATCGAAATAGCTAGACCAACCTTGGAAGGTTTGGTTAAAACTGACTTCCATCTGCTGAGTGAGAGCTTTCATCATAAACTCCACTCGTGCCACTTGCATCGCCAATTGTTTGGCTTGGTCTTGGTATCTTTGAAGAATCCAGCTCTCTAAATTGTTCCAATACTGAGTTTTATTTCCGTCCTGCTGGTCTGGCAATGTTACCGAAGTCTCGAGTCTAGAAGCAAGATTCCTCCACATTTCCTCCATCTGAGCTTCATCAAACCGGAAGGTGAAACTTCCTCCACCGCCAAAGCTCACACCACCACCTGTGACGCTGACGCTTTCTCCTCCAACGTTACCTCCACTCCCTGTGACGCTGACGCTCCCTACTCCAACCTTACTTCCACTCTCTGTAACACTTACACTGGTTTGACTCTCATCGATTGTCGTTGTAGTCGTTACACCTTCTGTAATTTTAGCCCCTTCACTGATTTGAGCCAGTTCAGCAGTGCTGACTGTTTCGATCGCCAGAATAATTTGTCCTTGGTTATCGTCTTTGTATGTATCAAAGAAGAATCCTGATAGGGTAACGTTTTCCTTAACCTCTATTATAAAGTCGTCTTTTAGCCCGTTCAAAGAACACCAAGTTTCCTCAACTTCGATCCCCGTGAGTTTCGGGACAAATTTCCCTCCTTTTATCCATATCAAAGCCCAAGGCTCTAATTGAAACCTTTGCTCATTTGACCAATAAGTAGCATTAGATTCTCGGATTTTAATTCGATAGTTCCCAGGAGTTAACTCAATGGAGTTAGAATCTTTCTGCTGAAGGCTTAATAGATGCTGCTCATTGATGACATAACAATTTTCCTTGCTATCAACAATTAATCTTTGAGGGTTGAAAAATTGTTTATTGCTGGTCAGTAACAGCTCAACTGAACCACTATTGTCAGTATTGTTCAAATCAAAAAATAAGGCACATAGAACGGCTTGATCTTTGACTTCTAGCTGTAAACGATCATTGGTGCCATGTAAGGTTGTCCAGGTTGCACCTACCTCAACCCCTGTATTTTTGTTAATAAAAGTTTTCCCATTAGTCCCATATATCCAAAGTAAGACACAAGGTTCTCCTTCTGTTTTAGCTTTGGCATAGCTATAGCGACCATTGACAATTTGAATATCAAAAGTCCCTTTCTCTAAAGAAAACGACTTAGCAACATGTTGTTGCAAGTGGTTCATCTCATCAGGGTTAATAACATAACAATTGTTTTTGGTATCGATGGTTAAAACTTTCATGGTCTCTTCCTTAATGGTTGTGTCGGTCGGAGAAGGAGGTGTTATTTCTGGAGAAGGAGGTATTATTTCAGAGGTTTGACCCGATTCCTCTTGGGTAACAGGTTGATAAATGGTCATCCCTGCCCAACGTCCGATGGGATCGGTTGTGGCGACCAAAGTTCCCTTGCCCGTCTTCGGATCAATACGGATTAATTGACCGTCTTTGCCTAAATTAAAGAAGTTGCCTGCTACCCCATAAAGGATATTATCGACAAATTCGAGACTGGCAAGACCGGGAAAGCCTGTATCTCCAATCCTTGTGACTTCACCCGTTTCTAGATTGCAACGGGCTAATACCTTTTTCTTGTCGGAACCAATTAACGTAATATAGGCTGTACCATCGGCATCAAAGGCAACTTCGCCACAGTTGTAGTTTTTGTCAGCTACTGTTAAGGCTGGCGTCCCTTTTCCTGTTTCGAGATTAATGCTAATGAGTTGTTTAGCCGTTGTGGCATACAGAGATTGACGTTGAGGGTTATAGGCTAAACCGGCTGTAGTAAAGCCAATGTCACCAACAACGGTGATATCCCCGGTATTTAGATCAATTTTAACCAGTCGAGTTGTATTTCCCTCTCGATCTAGCCCATAGAGTTGGGAACCGACAAAAGCAATGTCATAAACTTCGGTAATAATTTCTCCAATTAAAGTCGCTTTACCTGTGGATAAATCGAGGGTATAAAGCTTACTCATTTCATTGGAATTACAGTCTTGGACAAAAACTGTTCCAGATTTGAGTTCAATAGTGCGTACTGAATTACTCATGGTTTTTGTCTTTTGAGTGAAGCCACTGATAATTTTTCGGATTTTTGACTGAAGAAAAGCCTGAGTTCCTCGAAAGCGAAACAGCATTATCATGCTGAAACCTGTGTGCATCGATGATTTTGGAATACTAGCAGTTCTGTTTAAGAATGAATATTAAAATTCACGAATTTTATGTAACAAAATTTTTATCTAGATGTTGGTCGTTAATTATACAATGAACTATAGCAATTCTATGTAATTTGTGGCACAACAGCCGCCCACGAGCGATTGCTTACAACAATGAAAATCTTTCTTTCCCACACCCTATTTCCAAATTAGGAAAGGGGGGCAAGGAAGAGGTTTTTGCAACTCATTGAGAATTGCTCTAGTATACAAAACTCAAAATTTCTCTAGGCAGTAATATATATAATCTTTTGATTAGCTCGCCTTCTATATTCTGATAGGCAGTTATTATGACTATAAGTTTGCTGCTTAGACCTTTAAGAGCTTAAAGCCAACCTTAATCGATAAAGGAGAGCAAGATGAGCGTTGGAAATCGAATCCAGGCTATGGTCAAAAATCTGGAAGGAAGGTTAGAGGAAGCGGTGGGTGCCCTGACAGGCAACCAACGATTAAAGGCAGAAGGTCAAATGAAGCAGGCACAAGCCACAGCCGAACACGCAAAAGAGAACCTCAAAGACCGTGCCAAGCGCTGGATCGACCGAACCTGAACTTCCCTCAACGACTGCACCCACTGAAAATCGCGATCGCAAAGCGGTGGAACGGGTTGCTGTGAAACGCGATCGCTCTTTAGTGGGTACTGATATTCTGAAATGCGATCGCATAATGGAACTGTAAAGAGCGATCGCAGTTTCTTCCTACTCACGTTCCCGCTATAAGTCATAGATAAATGACTTATAGATTTTGCTCGCTAAATCGAGCTAACAAATCTTCACGAGATAGCTGAGACAATTGCAGCACTAGACTGGTAAATTCTTCGATTGGCAACCCGACCCAAGGCTCAATAATTGCTGATAGCTCATCATCTAATGAGCCAAAGCGAAATCTAAGCAAGTTTTCCAGCAAAGTACGACGCTCGCTCTGAATACCTTGTTGAATACCTTGCTCTATCGCTTCTTCCCGCCAATCGAACAACTTACTCAGGCAACTGCGAATTTCCATTGGAGTTGCGGCATTGCGGAAAGGTTCTATCAGGCAGGGAGTAGCGGCAAATCGTCCTAGTAAACCTAACACTTGGGCATTGATTTCTGTATGAGGTGCAGGTACGAACCAAACTTCTATCTCTCGGACTTCCCCTGATACTTTTCGACTCGTTTCCACCTCCCCTAAAGGCAATAACATTTCCTTGAGGTATTGCTTAGCAAATTAATCATGAGGGAATCTTGTCATCTCATAAAATTAATCAAAGTGTTGTTCCTATCACTCCTTGGGATAACAGGTAGCTGGTGAATTATGGCTACACTTAACCTACCCTACTGACTAAATCATCAAGTTCGGCGTAATCCGGTAAAGTTGTATCGCTTGGTTTACCGTTTCTGAGGACAATTCGGTCATGCTGAGGACGGGATAACAGTTCACTAAAGCTACGTCCCTTAAACAAAATTAAATCAGCAGGAAGACCAACCCCAATTCGCCCCATATTAGGCAAACCGATTAAATCAGCAGCCGTCTTAGTCACTGCACTCGGCCAATCCCCATAGGGCATATCTAAATGAGCAATTCTTACAGATTGGGTAAACACTTCCAAGACATCATGGTCGCCAAATCCATAAAATGGGTCACGGCAATTATCGCTGGCAACAGTAACAGGAATGCCGTGTTGTTTGATTTCGTTTAACAGTGTCACTCCTCGCCATCTCGGTGTTCGACTCAGTTCCCGGTCTTGCAAGTAGAGATTGCACATGGGTAAGCTAACAATGCCAATTCCTGCTTGCTTGACCAAATCCAGCGTTTTCTCTACAACCTCTGTTTCTTGAACCGCTAAACTACAACAGTGACCACAAACAATTTGCCCGGTAAAGTTGTGGCGTAGGGCAGTTTCTGCTACCTTTTGCAGACAAATCGAATCGGGATCGTCGTTTTCATCCGTGTGGAAGTCGAGGTTTAAACTCCGTTCTTTTGCCAGAGAAAATACCGTATCGAGTTGGGCCTCTACATCAGGATTCATAAAAGCCACACCCCCCAAAATTCCGCCCACTTCAGCAACGAGGTTTGCTAAGGCAATGCCTTCAGGGGTTTGGTAATAATCTAAACTCACAATAGGCACGGCTTGCAATGCCACTTTATCCGTCCATTCTTGCCGCAGGGTTTTGAACACCTCAAAACTAATGTCTGCCTGTTCCCCATAGGCGTCGAGATGGGTACGAATGGCTTTGGTGCCGTGGGCGTAGCTGCACTTAATGCCAAATTCCATGCGGCGGTAAACATCTTCGGCTTTCCAGTATTTTTGCCTATCTACCCCTGCTGTTTCCAGGGCACTAAGGAAGCTACCATCGGGATTGGGGGAGCGTTCCCAAATATGACCTTTATCCAAGTGGGTGTGCATATCTACAAAACAAGGCCACACCTGCCCTGTTCTACAATCAATCGCTTGGGTATCAGTAGCGGTAGAAGTTCCGGCGGGTATAATTTGCGCGATAACCCCTTGCGCGATTTCCAAATCCACTAAGCATAATCCCTCCCGATTGGGTACCCAGTCACCTCCGACGAGTACGGAAAACGGTACATGGGCATTTTTTATCCAGTAATTCTGTAGCTTTTGAATCATCTTAAAATTTAATCTAACGCTAAAAATCAATTTATGAGAAATTTAGGGTAAAGTACATCTTATCTTTACTTTGCGCTCGATTCTCCCATCCAGTAGGCACTCAGGGCTGTTATCGTTCGGTCTTCTATAAGGAATGACTAATCGCTAATTCAGAGTTGTTCAAAGGCTTTTCTATATAAATTAAGTCTGACCAAAATTTTAAGAGTCAGGCGGTATTACTGTGCATAGAAGTACATGGTAAGGCGACAATTTTCGTTAAAAGTTCAACTCAAATTATTTTGGAAGCACCAACTTCTCTATGGTTTATTGGTAGGAATAGCATTCTTTCTCTTGACAGTTACTTGGATTAGCTGTGCAAGTTCATTAATCAAGTCTTTTGATAGTAAAGTGGAGGTGAATTCGGCATTCACTCATCAATATGCTCTCTTATCTGTCACTCATGAAGCTGACCAAGGCCAAAATGGGATGCAAGCTCCTGACTTGAGTCGTGGAGAGGGAGAGCTAGAACAATATCCCTTATTTCAAGCCTCCGATTTTCTCCGGGAAATCAACCCAAAATTCAACATCCAAACTTCCAAATCGAATGACGAGCCAAATTTTATAAATGAAGGATTTGAGCTTTTTAGTGAGCAGGGGGTTAGTAAAAGAATTATAGCGGCTCTAGAGGGTTATGATGTCAATTTTCATGGGTTTGGTTTCGAGAACTATGGAGATGAAAAAGACTATGTGCAGCTAACTTCGGTAGAAGTAGAACGACTGTTTGGTGAACGAGTATGCGCCAGTAGAGTTGATGGGGAATGCCTTCTTACCCCGTTAGCTCAACAGTGGATGGAGCAGAAAAATGAAAGTATGGGTAGAGGTCATTGTGATGGGATGGCGACTCTCAGTTTACTGTTCTATCTCAACCAGATTAAAGTAGAAGAGTTTGGCAGCACTAGCGTCAATAGCCTGCAACTCGACGGCAATCAGAAATTGCAGCGAGAGATTGCTTATTGGTGGGCTACCCAGTCTACTGAACCCACTCGAAGTGCGAGAGATAGAAATGCACTAACGCCGCATGAAGTGGTTAACCAGTTAGTTCAAGCGTTTCAAGCTGGCCGTAATAGCGAAGTTTACACGATCGCATTTTGGAAACCGAATCGCAGAGGTGGCCACGCTGTTACACCTTTTGCGATCGAGGAGCGGGGCAATAACATCTTTGCTATTCTGGTCTACGACAATAACTATCCCAACACTATTCGCGAAATCTTGGTTGACAGCAACGCCGACACCTGGAGATATAATTCCTCCGTCAACCCAGACACGCCAGAACAAGAATACCAGGGTGACGCCAACACGAAAACGCTGCTGCTAACCCCCACCTCATTCCGTCTGCAACTACAAAAGTGTCCATTCTGTGAAGAAAATATTGTCACAGTCGCGAGTAAGGAGAACGCGGGAATTTATAGCCAAAGGCTCCAGGGCAGGGGGTAGAAGACAGAAGGTTGATTACTGATATGTGGTCGTTTCATCCTTTATAGCAACGGACATATCGGTTAGGACATTGTATTTGGCTTGAAAGGGAACTCCCTAAGAGGGAACAGGGAACAGAAAAGTGTCCTAACAATTAATTGTGGCGACTGCTATAGCCATCCTAAATGAATTGTAAGAACGTCATCATTTATCTGTGTGCATCTGTGGTTCATTTTTCTCATGAATCATCTAGGACTGCTATATAAATCTATCCTAAATTTTATGGCGACAGTTATAACCGAATTGCTAATGAGTAATTGGTAATTAATTCTCTTTTTTGACGGCACTTTCATGCCAGTTACGCAGTAAATAATCAGATAGTGCCGTTAAGACAATGAAAATGATGATTCCTAAAGATGTCGTCATCAATAAAGCTGCAAACATTCGGGGAATTTGTAGATTGTAGCTTGCCATCAAAATTTGATAAGCAATACCCGATCGCGCCCCACCCGTACCTGCAACAAACTCAGCTACCACTGCCCCAATCAATGCCAAACCCCCACTAATCCGCAACCCTCCTAAAAAATAAGGTAACGCACTCGGTAAGCGTAGATACAGCAGCGTTTGCCAGCGAGATGCTTTATAAAGTTGGAATACGTTACTCAGATTGTGGTCAACGCTGTTTAACCCTAATGTGGTATTAGAAATAATCGGGAATAGTGCGACAAGCCAAGCACAAACCACCAAAGCAGCGAAGGTATTGTTCTTGAGCCAGATGATGATTAAAGGTGCGATCGCAACAATGGGTGTTGTTTGTAGAATGACTGCATAAGGGAAAAAACTCCGTTCAATCCACTTACTCTGGGTAAATAAAATCGCAATCAAAAGTCCAGAAACCACAGCCGCCACAAAGGCAACCAAGGTAATTTGCAGCGTAATCAGCAGTGAGGGAAACAATTCATGCCAATCACTAATTAGCGTCTGAAATATTAAAAACGGCCCTGGCAGTAAGTAAGGCGGTATCTGCATTACCCGCACCAATACTTCCCATACCAAAATTACTAAGACACCAACCCCTACCGGAGCAACAACATCAGCAGAGGTTAATTTTTTAATCCACACAGCCCAATTTGGCTGAAATGATTGGATAACAGCACGCTTGCTATCGTTTGCCGCGAATGCACGTTCTTCTTGAGGAGGATGCATAAATCTAGAGCAGCTTACAACCTTCAACCTTCAAACCTTCAACCATCAAACCTTCAACCTTCAACCATCAAACCTTCAACCTTCAACCATCAAACCTTCAACCTTTAACCTTCAACCTTCAACCTTCAACCATCAAACCTTCAACCTTTAACCTTCAACCTTCAACCATCAAACCTTCAACCTTCAACCGTCAAACCACACCCGTTACCGCCTCCGTCAACCGTGCCGAGACTTCACGGCAATACTCATTACACAATCGAGAGGTGCGAAAATCTTCCGTGCGGGGATAAGGTGCATCAATTGTAATATCTGCAACCACTCTTCCCGGACGAGGTGCCATGACAATAACCCGATTCGACAAATAAACTGCCTCATAGATATTGTGCGTAACAAACACAACCGTCCAGTGTTTTTGCTGCCATAGATGCAACAAATCACTATTGAGCTTGCTGCGTGTCATCTCATCTAAAGCACCAAACGGCTCATCCATCAGCATTATAGTTGGCTGAGTTACCAACGCTCTAGCAATGGATACTCGCATTTTCATGCCACCAGATAACTCACGAGGATAACTGTATTCAAACCCCGTTAACCCGACTAAGTTAATCGCCTCTCGCACAACGGTACGAGACTTGCGCTTGGGTACACCTGCCAACTTTAGGGGTAAACGCACATTTTCCAACACAGTTGTCCAAGGCATCAATGCTGCTTCTTGGAAGACAAAGGCAAGTTCTGGCTTATGTTCATCTTCACTCAACTCGATGCTGCCAGAACTGATTTTACCTAAGCCTGCAATCAATCTGAGTACTGTACTCTTCCCACATCCCGACGGCCCAACCAAACTGACGAATTCACCTTCACCCATTGTGAGGTTCATGTCTTGTAAGGCAACAGTCCCGTTGGAGTATACCTTACTCACTTGATGAATTGCGATCGCACAGCGAGAACTCATGGCAACGTTGTAGATTTTGGTTCAAGAATATAGTTATCGGTGCGATTATGTGGTAAACAGTTTTGCACAAGAACCCTTTCAAGTCTTGTAAGCCTCTACACCTTTATTGACAAACCTTAGGGTAAACGCATTTTGGATCGTAGTGTCTGACTTAAACGTGCCACTTTTAGCCATCGTATCGAAGAAGGATTGCCAGCGATTTTGTGTCATTGCGCCAATTCCTTGTTTTTGGGCATCACCTGAGAGGGTAATGCCGTACTCTTTAAGTTTTTGCAGACTGTAAGCAAGTTGTTCATCAGTCATTTCCGGGTTCGCTTGTTTAATGAGTTTATTACCAGGAATAGGGTCTTCAAAATAGCTGTACCATCCTTTAATAGATGCATCAACAAATCGCTGAACTAAATCTGGATTTTTCTCAACTAATTCTCGTTTTGTTTCAATTGTAGTGGAGTAAGGAGTGTAGCCATAATCGGCTAAAAGAAACACAACCGGTTCAAACCTTCCTTGTTTACGAATGGCTAAAGGTTCAGAGGTGACATAGCCTTGTTGAGCCGAATTCTGATCGGCTAGAAAGGGGGCGGGATTAAAATTGTAAGGACGCTTCTGCTCATCTGTGAAGCCATACTTCGCCTTCAGGAAGGGCCAGAAGGTGGTATTGGCTGCTGCTGAAACGAAAATGGGTCTATTTTTGAGCTCTGCTAACGTCTTGACTCCTGTATTGGGATGAGCAATCAATGCTATGGGGTCTTTTTGAAAAATAGCCGCTACTGTAATCTTGGGAATTCCTGCTTCTACAGCTTTAATGGCATCTGCTCCAAACCCCATGAAGAAATCTATAGCACCTCCCATCAGCAGTTGAGTCCCATTCACTTGAGGCCCACCCATTTTTATCGTGACATCCAAGCCGTGTTCTTGATAAATTCCTGTAGCAACGGCTTGGTAGAACCCTCCATGTTCGGCTTGAGCATACCAATTTGTCCCGAAAGTTACTGAGTCGAGATTGTTCTTAGATGCAGAGTTAGGGCTAACAGATGTATTTTGAGAGGTGTTGTTTTTAGGGGAATTTTGGCAAGCAGCAATGATACTAGACCCAAGAGTAAGCGAACCGTACTGGATAAGCTGCCGACGACTAATTCTATGAATTTTATTCATCAACCGACATGAGTAACAGAAGGGAAAATGAAATAACAATTAGAAGATAGCCTAAATTTACATAAAATAGTAACAAACTTGATAAAGAAAGTTATTTTTTTGCTAAATGCCTAGTGCAAGAAGGCAGAATTCCGGAGGCAGGGGTCTCCAAGGAATATTGGTCGTACAGTCAGCTTTTTAACCTTTTAAAACTGGATAGCTATTTCCGCCACGCTGCACTAGTTTCATGGGGATATTTAGAATAAATATCATATTTATTTTAGATGTTTTAAACTTAAGATTCAATACAATCAACCATGATTGCAATTCAATGAGTATCTATTTTATTATTTTCCAATTTGAGCAATAGATTTTTTGTTTATGAAATTATTGTAATAATCATAAAATAGATAGTTTCTGAGAACTTCATTATAGCTTCACGTTTTTATACAATATAAACCCTACTAAATTAGTATAAATAATGATTAAATCAGGTAATATCAATTGTTGTAAACTCAGTAGCATTCAGGATAGTAGTGACCGTAATATCTCTCAAGTCCTGAACTTTAGTGTAAACAGCAGAATCCATTGCCGCTTTGCAGGTTGATTGAAGGGGGAAAGACAAGATGACAAGAGGGTATAGTCGGCGTCAATTTATTGGATATGGTTCAGCGGCTTTGGGTACCAGTTTGTTACTGAAAGCTTGTGGACAAAATCCTACCTCTACCCAACCCTCTACAACTGACAAGGCTGCCACGAACACGAAAAAAAAGTATAAAGTTGCCATGGTGTTGCCAGGGATTATTACAGACAAAGCCTGGAACCAAGCAGGATATAAAGGGTTGGATGTGATTAAACAAAAACTTACCCTAGAGACAGCCTACGTCGAAAAAGTCGGACAACCTGATCAAGTAGAAACGTTATCAGACTTCGCCCGTCGCGGCTATGAACTCATTTTTGCCCATGGAGGACAATTTGATGCCTCGATTCAACAGGTAGCGGCTGAATTCCCCAACACTTTTTTTGTGGGGGTGAATGGTGCAATTGAGGACAATAACATTGCCTCGTTACGCATCGATAGTCTGCAAGGCGGTTACCTTAGCGGGGTGGTGGCGGCTTCTATGACGAAAAGCAATAAGATTGCTTATTTGTGCGCCCAGCAGTTTCAATCTACCAATGATGAGAAGCGGGGTTTTGAGTTGGGGGCAAAGTCAGTTAAGTCAGATATTCAAGTCACTGCCAGCTATACCGGAGACTGGAATGATGCGGCAAAAGCCAAAGAAGCGGCTTTGGCGTTGATTTCGGCAGGGAATGATGTTATTTACCACTGGCTAGACAATGCCGCCCCGGCTGTGTTGGAAACAGCGAGTAGTAAAGGCGTCTATGCGATTGGTAACACGGCTGATCAGCAAGCGATTGCCCCAAAAGCGGTGTTAACCAGTATCGTCAAGCGCATTGATTTAGCGATCGCATATCTTGCTGACTTGGCTATCAATCAACAGCTAAAGGGTCAAATCTATACCATTAGCTGGGAAAAGCCAGATATTCTATATTTAGGTAAATTTGGAGATATGGTGCCAGACGCCGTGCAAAAAAAGGCAAAGGAAACGGTACAGGCAATCGTTGATAAAACAATTATCATCGCATAAGCCCATTTAGCTCTAACATAACCGCCCTATTTTTAGATACAAGGATTTTGGCTTATTTTTAGATTCAATGTTCTAGTTTTAACTCAGGAAAAAATCGTCAGCATAAATCTAAAAACTCCAAGTTCCTGGCTTTAAATAGGGGGGGAATCTAAAATCTAAAATCGCAAATCCAAAATCGAGTGACCTATTTACGTCTGGAGGGAATTACAAAACGCTTTGGTGATTTTGCCGCCAATGAAGATATTAACCTGAGTATTGAGGCAGGTACTATCCATGCCTTATTAGGAGAAAATGGGGCGGGAAAAACCACGCTGATGAATATGTTGTCTGGGCTTTATCGTCCGGATAGGGGACAAATTTACATTCAAAATCAACCCATCAACATTACTTCTCCTAGCGTTGCCATTCAGCAGGGAATTGGTATGGTTCATCAGCATTTTATGTTGGTTCCCCAACTCACAGTGACGGAAAATATCATTTTAGGAACCGAGTTAGATTGGCGGTTGAATCTACTAAAAAAGGCAGAAGAAATTACTGCCATCTCCAAATCTTATAACTTAGAAATTGATGCCCTCGCTAGGGTGGAAAATTTACCCATTGGTACACAACAGCGGGTAGAAATTTTCAAAGCCCTATATCGTCAAGCCAAAATACTGATATTAGATGAACCAACAGCCGTTCTCACTCCTGTAGAAATTGAATCATTGTTCAATATTCTGCGTCAGTTAGCTGCATCTGGACACACGATTATTTTCATCAGTCACAAATTAGAAGAAGTCATGAACCTCTGCCAAACTGTGACAGTACTGCGGCGAGGTAAAGTTGTGGCAACGACGACAACACAAAGTACAACGCCTCAAGAGTTAGCCAAACTGATGGTAGGGCGAGAGGTTCTATTTAAATTAGATAAATCGGCTTATATTCCTTCAACTCCTCATCCTCCTCTTACTCAAGAAAAGACACAAGAGGTTGTCATTAAGGTGAAAGGGTTGCAAGTACAGGACGATCGCAACTTAATAGCAGTACAGGATGTCTCGTTTAAAATTCATGCGGGTGAAATTTTAGGTATAGCAGGAGTGGATGGCAATGGGCAGCGAGAATTAGCTGATGCTATTACCGGGTTACGTCGTGTGATTCAGGGACAAATTCAAGTCGCATCAGAAGATATTACCGATTGGACACCCCAGCAACGAATCAAATATCTCAAAATCGGTTACATCCCAGAAGATCGGCAAAAAATGGGCTTGGTTATGAGTTTTACTATAGCGAAGAATCTCATTCTCAAACTCTTTCAAAATTTGCCCTTTTGTCGTCATTGGTTCTTGCAAAATGCAGCTATTACTAACTATGCCAATGCAGCGATTCAAACATTTGATATTCGGGCAGAACATGGAAGCGTTCGAGTCAGCCAGCTATCAGGAGGAAATCAACAAAAAGTTGTTTTAGCACGAGAACTTTCTGGAGAACCGAAGCTAATTGTAGCCATGCAACCGACGCGAGGATTAGATGTTGGGGCGACGGAATATGTGCAGCAGTGCTTGTTAGCCCAACGGGCAAGAGGTGCGGCGATTCTCTATATTTCTACTGAATTAGAAGAAGTGATGGCAATGAGCGATCGCATTGCTGTAATGTACGAAGGTCAGTTCGTTGATATCTTAGATGCTACCACTGCCACTGTAGAACAGGTGGGTTACTTAATGGCGGGGGGTAAACTCAAGGGCTAACGTTTCAGGTTAATGTTCAGTATTAAGTGTGGTTAGGGAAAATGAGTTCTGATGCTTCGCGAGTGAAATTTACCTCAGTTTTCCTACCGTTCTTATCTCCTGTAATTGCGATCGCTGCCGCCCTCTTTGTTGGTGCTATCCTAATCCTCATCGCTGGAAAGAACCCAATCACCGCCTACGCCGTCTTATTTCAAGAATCCCTTGCCAACTATTACGGCTTTGGTAACACCCTTACCAAAACCACTCCCTTGTTACTCACTAGCTTGGGGGTACTGGTTGCTTTAAAAGCCGGCTTATTTAATATCGGTGGCGAAGGACAAATCTATATGGGGGGCTTAGGAAGTGCATTAATTGGCTTATATGTCAAGGGCTTACCCTTATTCCTTCATCTGCCCCTAGCATTGCTGGGAGGATTTCTGTTTGGGGCAATTTGGGGCTGGATTCCCGGTTATCTCAAAGCGGTACAGGGTGTGAATGAAGTGATTACTACCCTGTTGTTGAACTATATCGCTCAGTATTTTATCAGTTACCTTGTCACTGGGCCGATGATGGAACCGGGTGCGCCTAGTCCTTTTTCACCCAAACTGCCTGAGACTGCACAACTGCCAACGATTTTACCCCAAACTCAAACCCATGCAGGGATTTTGATTGCGTTAATTGCAGCAGGGATTTTATGGGGGGTATTTTTGCGATCGCCACTGGGTTATCAAATTGAAGCGGTGGGGCAAAACCCAATAGCTGCCCGTTATGCAGGAATGTTTGTTGAACGCACCCTTATATTAACCATGGCGGTTTCCGGTGGGTTAGCTGGTTTAGCCGGTGCGTCGGAAGTGATGGGATTGAAATATCGATTATTTGAGAACTTTTCAGGAGGGTATGGGTTCGATGCGATCGCGATCGCACTTTTGAGTCGTGGCAGCATTCCCGGTGTCATTTTCATCGCGCTTTTCTTCGGTGCCTTGCGTAGTGGTGCCAATGTTATGCAGCGCAGTGCAGGAGTACCAGTAACAGTCGTTTATGCCATTCAAGGACTCACCGTTTTATTTATCGCCATTAGTTTTGCACTGGAAGGCAAGAAGAAGTTCGCTAAAACTTAATTATAATAGCCTACTACTTCCCACTTGCAACACAGCTTATCATTTTCATCCCGCACCCAGCGACAAACCAACTTTTCTGTCTGAATACTACTCTTCTTACCGCTATTATTTATATTGCTTACATACTCTCTCTTTAGCTGGTATTGATTGACACCTGTTTCAGAGTATTTTAGATGCATGATTTATTATTAATGAAATCAATGAAATTATTTAAAATCGTCGTTTAAAAAAATAGAGAGGATGCTACAGTTAGCCGATGAGTTATTATTCTCGGAAATTTACTGTAGCATTCTCTCCGAAGTTCTCCACAGTTTAAACTTGACTAAAAATTCAGCCCTACCTGATAAATCTTTCGCAAAATAGAATTAAGTTTTTGCTTTACCCCATGCGTTTATCGTTTTGTCTGGAAAATTCTGTGAGGAATTAGACTTGTCGCTGGATTGAAATTGTGAATTGAACTCGTAAATTTGCCGACTTGTAAATTTAAAACAGTTTATTATGCGACAAGCCTATTTTTAACCAGCATGATTGGGCTACTGATTGGGCGACATCGCCTAACTTTTACGCTCTTGTAAACATTCCTTACAAGGAGCTAAAGCTGTTAGGGGCAGGAATTCCGTGGAGTTGATTTTCCTTCTTACGAACAGGAGTAACACCCCGATAGTACAGCTCGTAACTGGGTTGAATGAGTCTACCGCTCATTTTTACGTGGGTGTGTGTCCAAGGAAGCCCTCGATACTTGCCACCTACTTCACCCTGAATGGTTTCTACACAAGTAGAATTGGGTTCGTAGGATACGCCGCGATAGCAAAGTTTCATAGCTTCAATCTCCTGGTTCAGTCATCTCGTTGCGTTGTCTATGTTTTTAGTATCGAAGCCTGATGTTTGCGATCGCGTTCAACTTCTGTTCGACTTGTGTATAACTTATTTACCTTCTGTTACATTTTCATTCACAAATTCAATAGAGAGGTTGCTCCTACACCATAGGGCTGTGTCTAGACTGGGCAAAGGCGGTACAGGAGATTCATCAACTGTGCCCCATCTTCCAGGTAGGCCACGTACTTGCTTTCGCCCACCTGAACGTCCTTGCCTTCCATATCCTCCCCGTACTGCTCAGCTGTGACGATAATCGGCGTGCTGCGGGGAAGTTCTGCGCCTTGACGGATGCGCCGCCCCATGTTTAGGAATTCGTCTATTGGCAGCTTAACTTGGTTGAGCAAAATCAGTTTAGGACGATCGCGCACACCACGCGCTAGGGCGATCGCGTCTTCTTCTTGTAGCGCCTCAATCACGCGGTAGCCCCAATTGCGAAGGTTTTGCTTCAGGAGCGGGCGCGTGTCGTCATCCAGTTCGAGCATCAGGATTGTCGGTGGCGGATTTTTTTTCTCGTTCAATGGTTCCCCCTTTCCTCCTGTTGTGAAACGTTGTTCGCAGACTGGGGAGGAGAGAAATCTTACAGCCTGACGAGAGTTAACCTGTACGAGAGCGGATGGGGAGTCTGGGTTTGGTGCTTCACTTTCTGCCGCACAACAAAAAGGGAGAACGATTTGATCAGCCATCTCTGTTCTTTCCTCCGAGCAAGCGATCGTATTCCTCTCTGAGAACCATGAAACACTCGCATGAAGCCGCTTCCAGCTCCTGCTGCTCCAGGATCTGAACGTGACCTCGGTGGTACCGGATGAGACCCCTCTCCTGAAGCTTTTGGGCTGCTTGGGTGACGCCAGCGCGGCGCACGCCCAGCATATGGCAGAGGAACTCTTGGGTAAGCCTAAGGTCATCCGAGTTAATGCGGTCTTGGGCTTCGAGCAGCCAGCGTGCCAAGCGTTGATCTAGAACGTGAAGGCTGTTGCAGCCGGTAGTCTGCGAGAGCTGCGCGATCAGGGCTTGTGTGTAGCGCAGCAGCACGTCACGCAGCCCCTTATTGCGATCGAACTCCTCTAGCAGCAGCTGTGCATCCACCTTGATCGCATGGCCCGCCATCTGTACGACGTATTCCGTCTGTGTAGTCTCCCTTCCGCCCATGAAGGCATTGACGCCGATCACTTCACGGTTGCCGACCATACCCGCCTCAGCCGTAGAGCCGTCATTCATCGTGATCGTGATTGAGAGGAGGCAATTGATGGGGAAATAGAGATCCTTGATAATCTCGCCAGGATAGTGGAGTATCTTGCCCTGTTCCAGTGAGACTTGCCTCAGGTTGGGGACGAGCTTTTCGTATACCTCACGGGGCAAGGCAGTAAGCAGGCGGTTTTCAGTAACCATGTGGAAAAATGTTAGAAGTCTTACACAAGTAATTAGAACTCTTACGGCGCGATTTGGCTAAAGTTATGCGATTTAGGAAGATTTTTCGCTATCTATTACTAGGTCTCATTTCCAGGTGTATGCGATCGAACTCCTGGACAGCATGACGCATCTCATTTAGCACAAGTTGCTGCTCATATGTAGACTGACGAGCTTCTTCAGCCGCTTGTCGTAGCATCTCGGCTACCACCCGCGCTTGTTCAGTCTCGTGCCGCAATTTTTCAGCAACTCGCCGCGCTTGTTCAGTCGCCTGCCGCAATTTCTCAGCAGCTTGCCGCGCTTCCTCTGCAAAGATTCGCGACTGCTCGGACACACAACGCTGCTCCTCTGACTCTGTACGCTGAACCTCAGCGCTGACTCGAATTTCTTCGTTAATGAGCCTTTGCTCCTCAGCGGCTGCCCAATTGACTAGTAAATCGAGGTGTTGCTGAGCCACCCGATTGTGTTGGATCTCCGCTTGCGGCCGCTGTTTCTCGGCAGCTTGGCGCTGTATTTCAAGTTTGCCGTGAGCACTGGAATCCGGGTAATTGTTCAATGGCTGGTTGGTCATAGTTCTTTCCTTAACTAATGGGGGCTTGGGGGCTATAAACCCCGCTCTCTCAAGGGAGGAGAGCATCGGGATACAGAGCCTCCCAAGGCTACTCCGGAGCTTTTCCCTTCAAAATCAGGTGATGCTGGGAGTCTACGCTCAGCTTCTTTTGCTGCTGGAGTTGCGTCAGCAACCGGGTGATGCTGACTCGGGTTGTGCCGCAGGCAGTGGCGAGGTCTTCATGCGTTAGACGAACACTCAGCCGAGTGCCATCCGCTACAGGTTGCCCAACTTCCTGTTTTAACAACTGTAATAAACTATGCAAGCGGTCTGCGACTCGTACTTGCCCGTAAACAGCTAGCAGCGATTCGGTTTGTTTTAATCGTTGGCTAATTTGGGGTAAAAGGCGCTGCTGAAGTTGAGGAAAGTACGCGAACTCGGTGAGTGGAATGCACCATAGCTGAGTATCCGCGAGGGCAGTTGCCTCATAGAGTGGCAGGCCAGTCAAGCTAGAACCAAAGGGGGCTGAGGCACCCGCTAACCCGACCAATACTTCTTGGCCGCTAGGAGAAAATGTTGTCAGCTTCACCAGTCCCGAACGAACCAGCCAAATCGCCTCAGGGTTTAAAGGAATGGTTTCCCCCTTGTGATAGATGTGCAAAGGGTAGCCCAGATTGGCATTGCTCTCAGGCTGTTCTGGTACTTTGACCGGGTTGAGATCGAGTGAGTGGCGCAGCAACCAGCGTAGGGGAAGCGCTTGGTTTGCTTCCTGGCGGTTGGCCTCTACGAGGACACTGATATTAAACGCCCCACCTTCATACGCCTGCAACCGAACCTGCCACTCCTGTTTCCAAGGTCTTTGTTGGAGCTGCTGCAACTGGGTCTCAAATGGTTGGCGAGTTTCATCAGTGATGAAAGCGATTAGCGATCGACCAATCAGCCAGGAAGACGGGAGGTTAAGCAACTTGGCAGCCGCCGAATTCGCTTCCTGAATCTTTCCTGCTGCATCTGTTAGCAGACAAGCATCGGGGATAAACTCCAACAACGCTTGGTAGTGCTGACGCTCTCCTTCCACAGCCTGGTCAGCCAATGATAACCTGTGATTTTGCTGGTGTAGCATCTTTGCTGCTATCTCAAGTTGCTCAGAGGCAATGCCGAGTTCTATCAGAGCTGATGGCAGTAGAGTGGGCGTTAATGAAGAGGATGTGTTAATTCCTTGATACAGGTTCTCTAGGCGATTAGACATCGCTTTTACCTGTTGAGTAAAAACAGTGGTATTCATATAGTAGGAACCGAGGGAAATTGTTTAGTTAGAGTTAGGCAAGCAACTGTTGCGATTAACTCGTCGATGTCAAACGGTTTGGATAAGTGCTGATCAAAGCCGACCGCTAGGGCCTGGACACGATCATCCTCTTTAAAGTGGGTTGTCAGAGCGATCGCTGGAATCTGGACTTGCCTTTGCATTTCAAGGGCTTTCACCTTGTGCATCAGCGAGTAGCCATCTTCTTTGGGTAAGCGAATTTCACTGATTAGGAGGTCTGGTTTAACGTGTTCCAGGATTTCTAGAGCCTCAAGAGCTGACTTCGCAGCGATCGTCTTAACGCCATACTCTTCAAATATCATTGCCAGCAGATATCTAGAATCAGGGTCACTATCAACAACAAGCACTTGCAGACCATCGAGCGGTAAAGATTCACAACACATTACCAGGAGACACTTTGTGCGTATATGTACAAAGAGCGTTGCCAAATTAAACAGACAAGATTCGCCTACAGTTCTGAGCACAGACCAATGTAATCAATTCTTCATCAGATGATTAGGGTCTTTAACCGACAGACTGGAAGTTCTAAAGATGCAGTTAGTTTGAGAACAGCAACCAGCAACGTGCAATACTTGATTAACCTATTTGCCAACCTTCATTCAGGATAATTCCCATCCGTATCGAGATTCAGTACGCTTTCGTACTCAATCTCGATGTATTGAGCCTATTTTTCTTGGAAAATAGATAATGCAAAACGTAGTACTTTCTCTTTCTCCCCATCTGCAACATTAGACCTCCTAGGAAAATAGAAGTCAGGAGTCAGGAGGCAGAATCCAGGAGAGATTGATTTTCATCGCAAGGTTCGTGAACGCCAGTTCATACCAAGTTGCGTTCAAATGTAGCAAATTCATTTTCTGGAGCGTCCCCGCGTCCCTGCGTCTGTCTCAGCTACTACGTTTGACTGCAACTCGGTATCATATCAAGTCCGGCTAATTGTGCCCATAATAAAAATTTCTCCGCGTCCCCGCGTCCCCACGTCCCCGTGTCAGTCCTAACTATGGGTATTCAACCGGACACGATATCATGGGGTCTCTTGCAAAAATACAAAGCACCCCACCCCAACCCTCCCCTTGATTTCAGGGAGGGAGTTAGTTTCTCCCCTTGATCAGGGGGGACTAAGGGGGGTAAATTCGACGGCTCTTCAAGACGTCTATTGTCCTGATTAACTACTGCTTCCAATTAAGGTTGCAACCACTGCAATTAATTCGGCTGGCTCTACTGGCTTAGCTATATGTTTCTGAAAACCAGCCGAAAGAGCCTGCTCGGAGTCACTCTCACTAGCATAGGCGGTTAAGGCGATCGCCCGAATCTGTCCTCCTTGCTCTGGCGGCATCGCTCTGATTTCACGCATCAACATATAGCCATCCTTTTCGGGCATTCCAATATCACTCAGCAGTAAATCTGGCTTCTCTAGAGCTAGTGCTTTTAGTGCCTCTCCTGCCGATGCCACAGCTTTCACCTCTGCCCCACGCTCTTCAAGCACGAAGGTGACAAATTCCCGCGAATCAACTTCATCATCGACAACCAAGATTTTTAGGTCACTTAAATCTAGAACACGATCAAACTGTTCGCTGTCCTGATTTGTCTCAGGGGGAATTGCAAGCAGTGGTAGCCTGACGGTAAAGGTTGCCCCCTGCCCTTCTCCCGGACTTTGTGCCCAAATAGTCCCCCCGTGGAGTTCTACCAAGTGATGCACGATCGCTAAACCCAGTCCTAGTCCACCAAATACTCTTGTCGTCGTGCTATCCGCCTGACGGAAGTACTCAAAGACATGGGGCAAAAAATCTGGGCTAATCCCCTTTCCTGTATCACTGACTTGAATTTGAGCCTGAGCGCCAACGCGCTCCAGTCGAACTTCCACTCTACCGCCGTCGGGTGTGAATTTAACAGCGTTGGAGAACAACTTCCACACGACTTGCTGCAAACGGCTTGGATCGCCTGCAACCAGCCCCACAGAGGAATCAAGCACAGTTTGAATCTGAATCGACTTGGCTTGAGCCGCCAATCGCACTGTTTCCATCGCTGCTTCAATTGTGGTTGCTAGAGCGACCGGACACATATTTAGACTGAGCTTGCCTCGCAGAATCCGAGAAACATCCAACAAGTCTTCAATCAGTTGGCTCTGCAACTTGGCATTGCGTTCGATGGTTTCTAGGGCGCGAGCGGCAGTTTTCTCATCAAATTTTCGCGATCGCAGCAGTTTTGACCAGCCGAGTATTGGATTGAGTGGCGATCGCAACTCGTGAGAGAGGACGGCGAGAAACTCATCTTTGATGCGATTTGCCGCTTCAGCTTGGGTGCGTGCCTCCTGTTCACGAGCGAGTAGTTGGTTGCGTTCGTCTTCCGCTTGCTTGCGTTCAGTCGCATCGCGCATGATTTTAGCAAATCCCCGTAGCTGTCCCGTCTCATTTCGTAGCGGTGTGACGATGCCACTCCCCCAGAAACGGGAACCGTCCTTCCGTACATGCCAGCGTTCATTCTCAGCCCGACCTTCCGCCTCTGCCTTCTCTATTTCCCGCTTGTCTGCGCCCTGCTGGAGGTCTTCAGGTGTAAAGATAATTGAGCCAGATTGACCCAATATCTCTGCTTCCTGATAACCTAAAATCCTTTCGGCTCCTAAATTCCAACGGATAATACGCCTCTCGGTGTCGAGGAAGAAAATGGCGTAATCCTTCACATTCTCCAATAACAGGTGTAACTGCTCTTCGCTTTCCCGCAGAGCCTCTTTTGACCGCTTGCGCTCACTGATATCCCGAAAATAAATCGAAAGACCTTCTGCACATGGATAGGTGTGAATTTCAAACCATTTATTTAAGGGTGAGTAGAACTGTTCAAACTCAATTGTGACCTGAGACGCCATCGCTCGTTGAAATTCCTGCTCAAACGCAGTCCCCGCCGCCTCTGGAAATGCCTCCTGCCACACCTGCTTGCCGATCAGCTCTTGGCGATTTTTCTGCAAAAGCCGTGCCGCTTCTTCATTGACGTAGGTGAAGCACCAATTGCGATCGACAGTCGCGAACCCATCCGTAATACTTTCCAGAATGCTTGTGATTCGTTCCTGTGCCTGACGCGCTTCGTCGTGGGCAATTGCCAGCTTCTCGTTAGCGGCTTGCAGTTTTCTGTTGACCTCTTGTAACTCTTGCGCCCTGAGATAGATGTCGGCTTCCATCTGCTCAGTCCGTTTTTGCAGCACTTCCGTGAGCTTATGTTCTTTAATTTCCTGCTGCTTGAGGCGGATGAACTCCGTTACGTCCTCGACACGATGGATAATATGAGTGAGCTGTCCGTCCTTACCAAAGACGGGTGTATTGACCGGACTCCAATATCTTTGCTCAAATCCGCCACCCGCCGATTCGGGGCAAGGAATGTCGTACTTCTGCACTGCCATCGTATGCGACGCCTGATTTTGCAGCACGCTTTCCAGTGAAGCTCGCAGATTACGCACCCCCGTACCGGTTGGCTCGTCAGGATTATCAGGGAAAACCTCAAACAGCCCACGACCCAGAATTTCCTCCCGTTTCGTCATCGTTGCCCGCAAGTAGGCATTGGTCACCGCCACGATTGTAAAATCTGGTGTCAATACGAGATACGAACCGGGTGCTGACTCAAACAGAGCCTGAAAGTCAGGTGTTGGCAGAGAGATTGAGGTGTCGGTCATGGTTGACTGAGCATAGCTTCTACTTGCTTACTTTCTTTCTTAAGGAGGATAGCTTGATATGACGAGTCTCACAAGAAACGGGTACTAAAGCTGGAACTTTACTTTTAGTACTGGTGCCTTTAAAGCTTGCAACAAACTAATTCGCAATTATGAATGCTCGCTCTCGCGAGAAGCAAGCTAGGTAATTCGTAATTATAAAGATGGGTTAGAGTCCCCGACTTCTTAAGTCGCCCACGCCACCCAAAGGGTCTCAATCCCCCGTAAAGCGATCGCAGCGAGCCATAGGCTAAGTTAATTACGCATTACGAATTTTCAACCTATCTTTATACGCGTACCAATTGATGGGCAACCGAATGCTTCCCAGGCATTACCACCCCGTAGGAAAACTTCCATCCAGGGTGTAGGTTCACCTTGTGCATTTTTCCAACCACTACTACCCGGTGCAAAGGCTAACTGCCCGGATTCAACGGCAAAGCTGCCATCACTTGCGATCGCATCCTGTTCCTTTTCACCAATCTGCAAACGAACCTTATGACCTGAGTCCGGCTTACTATCATGTTTAATCGTGGTTTTTAAGTTGCCGTAGCCGTCAATATAGGCAATGCAATTCGGTGGTACATCAGGGATATCAGACAAGGGAATCTCCTCATCTAAAGCATCGGGTTGGCCTAATGCGATCGCCCCTGCTGCTTCCGGAAACAAGTCACGAGAACGAAACTGTGAGCCTTCTGCCGCTACAGCCGCCCAACGCAACTCAACGGCTAAATCTCGCACGAACGAAAAAGCATAACCCGCATTTACACCGATAACGCGCACACCTGTTGCCAACCGTGCAAAAGCCAAACGCTCACCCGCATTCC
>CBKWLJ010000063.1:0-25793 GCA_966675205.1 uncultured bacterium | reverse complement strand
CCTTCCAAACTACCCAAGTAATGCGAACCAATGAGTACAGTATGAACAGTTGCTAGCAGTAAGGCAGGGATAGTAAGCAGATGAATCTGTCGCCAACGTTTTCCTAAAGTATTTTGTAAACGATCAAAACTTGTCAGCGCCGCAGGTGTCATTAACATTAGTGCGATAATTCCTGCCCAAATTCCAATTTGATGCATGGGCAACATAAAAGATAGCGCTTCAACATTCCACTGCAAGGTATGCTCCAGCATATGACCGGTATGCGCCAACGCCAACACATACGACCCCACACCGATGGCACGGCGATACTTTAACGGTTGTGCCCAAAAGCGACTAATAGGACGAGCAATCAGCGCTAGCATTAGCAGAATTAGCGAGGCATGACCTGTATAGTCCACCATCGCATCCGTCCGCAGTAGCGTTAAAATCCCGATAGTGAGCGTCACCCAACCGCCTAAACGATAAAGCTGACTGCGTTGGTCTTTACTCAGTTTAGATGCCGACACCCCCAACCCAATCATCGTTGGCATTGTTCCCAAGCCAAAAGCCAGCATTGTCGCTGCCCCCAGCCAAAGATTCCCTGTCTCTGCTGCCTTAATTTGAGCAGCATACAGAAAACCACAGGGCATCAAGCCCCAAACCGCGCCTAAAACAGCAGGTGTCCATCCGTGCGGTTTAGCCGAGAGTTCAGCCATTGCTGCACTCAATCGCTGATGCCATTTGCCTTGAGTGAGGGGGTGCAACAGGGGCAGACGGGGCAAGAAGTCCGGTTTAATTTGCATCAAACCAAACCAAATCAGCATGATGCCTGCAAGAATGGCCATACCCTGACGCAACCCACTGCCAATTCCCGCTAATTGTCCCCCTGCAAGCACGACGGAACCCAGCGCCCCAATGCCAGCACCAACCCAGGCGTAGCTAACGATTCGACCCAGGTTAAGCAAAATGTGAAATTGTAGAGGTAATTTTTGCTGGTTTTTCGGCTTCTGGGATAGGGAAAAAGCTACTGCAATTGGACCGCACATCCCGACACAGTGACCAAAACTCCCCAGGAATCCCAGAGTCATGATTAGAAAAAGTTCCAATAACATATTTTCTGGTTTTTAGCAATAGTGATGCCTGGAGAGTTGAACAGACATCAACAATATTGACTGTTGAATTTCCTAAAGAATTTTAATGAACGCGATCGCTCCTGTCAAAAGACATACGGTCAAACTTCCATCTCAGCGCCAAATTTATGATTTGGCGTGGGGATTCCCTAACTCATCTGTCAGAAGGCACTAGAGCAGCGCGGCAAAAATAACTCACCCGTCCAAAAAGATTAAAAAGCTTGACAGTAAACTTTTCTTCCTTTTGCCTCGGAGCCTTATCTCTTGGAGCCTGCTTGCCCTAGAAGCTGAATGTGGTTAGCAATGTTCCGACATAAATTGTATCGTTGGCATTGTTGTGTTCTGGATTAAAAATTACGAAGAAACTAGGCGTGATAGAAATGTTATTCGTCAACCGATGACGATAGAACGCTTCAACCCGGTAAGAAGTATCCAAATCTCGACGACTCACAACATCATTCCCACGTATCCGAGGGGGCATCCCGAAGATGAAGCCTATGGCGTTGCCTTGTCTAATAAAGTCTCGATACGCCACTGCCACGGCATAGTTCCAAATCTCGGCGTCATCTCCTTCGTTAACCAAGGCACCATTGGTAAGAGTACCACCTGTTTCCGCGTGAGCCTTTGTTACTCCAACCCATCCCCCAATTGCAAAACGAGGCGTAAAACGGTATTGGGCTTCAATGCCATAAGCATTGGCTGTAGTCGCGACATCATCTCCGAAGGGGGTTTGAGCAAAGCCACTGCCGGTATTACCTGTGAGATTAATTCCCTCCCCTGGTTGCGGTGAGTAGTAACGCACGTAGGTAAACGCAACATCCAAATTTTGGATGGGAGTGACGGTGAGTTGAGCCAAGGCACCAAATTGACCATCGAACACTCCCCGTTCTATACCGGGATTTGAGAAATTGCCGGGATTTCCTAAATAGGTAAAAGACGCGATTATTGCCTCGCTCAATTTAACGTTGACTCCTATCCCGGCACCATCACTGAGGCGATATATGGGGTTACGCTGCCCGAATCGGGACAAACCCCCTCCGGCAGGGTTTAACTGAGGCGCAACATCAGGAGACCCCAACCCTTGAGGAGCAATGACGACTTCTGCGCGATCGCCAACTGGGAAGCGGTAGGCTAGGGTACCAAGAACTATATCATTACCGGTCGGGCCAGTCCGCGTATCAAAGTCATACAGCGTCATGTCCGTTCCTGTAATTGACGCATCCAAGGGATTGAAATTCCCTGCTTCTAACTTGACTCGCAACAGGTCTTTCCCTGTAAAACTGCTGTCAAAATTGAGACCCACCCGGCCGGGGGCAAAGGTATTGACATTTAAGTCTTCTGTGGGCTGTTGTCCAGACGGAACAGCCCTCCTATCACCCCAGGCATCAAGTACACCAAAATCAGCTGACCCGGTTAGCTTCGTAGTGACAGAAAACTGATGGTCTTCCAAAAATGCCACGCGACCTTCTAGGGCATCCACTCGTGTTCCCAAGGTTGCTAGTTCGGTTTGAAACTCCTGAACCATGCGTTGCATCGTTTCTAAGTCTTCTCGCCGGACAAACTCACTTGTTGAAGAAGCAATCAAACGCTCAACTTGCTGTAAACAGGCGTTCAATCCTGCGGCAAATTCATAGCGTGTCATTGCCCGATTGCCTCGGAACGTACCGTCAGGATACCCCGCAATACAACCATAGCGCTCAACTAGCGATCGCAACGCTTCATAAGCCCAGTCTCCCGGTGAGACATCACTCAGTTGGGTGACATTCGTAACTTGCCCCATTGGGTCATCCGCAGCGTCAATACTACTATCGCTGTTGATGGGTTCTAAAACTTCAAATGTTGGCTCATCAATTACCTGTTCAGCAATGAATAAACGTTCCTCCAACTTTCTGTTTTTTGACTCTTTAGGGGCTTTCCTAGAGAGCCTTGCGTCCGTTATCGATGGCAAAAACTCTTGTTCTCCTGCGAGCATCTTAAGAGGATTGGGTTCTGCATCAACGAATTCTAGAAATTGAGATTTTTCAACATTTGTTATCGGTTTTTGAGGGAATAGAACAGTCGTTGATTTCTCTGATGAGGAGGAGTCCTCGGAAAAGGCAAGATTTACCTGTAGAGGAACAGCCTCTGTATGGTTCGGCAATGGGGTCGCGAACGTACTATCGATGAGCAAAAAGGAGGCACCCAAAACAACTGGACTCGCTGTGAGAGCGCTCCAGAGCAGTCTGGCCATGGTTGTTTCTCTTGTAAAGTTTAAAAATTGAAGGTAGCGCCTTTAATTCAACTGAATTTTATCAAAAACGCTACAAATCCTTTAATTCTTATATATTCTCACAAGTTATTTTATTCAGAGTATTTAGTTTTACAAAAATTTTTTTGTTGAATTTTCATTGTATAAATTGTTTGGTAAGCATATTTCGTTTTTTTATCTATCTCTCTTTGGGTAGAGTTTTTATTCCTTTTTTTAATAAATTAAGTTGTTTATATTAACTCTAATGTTGTCATAAACTCATGGAAAAAGTAATCAAAAGACTCAAGGCTTAAAATAATTTTGACTCTAATTGCACCTAGCTCTCTAGGAAGATTAAATAAAAATATTACAATACATAAATTTTCTGAGAAAATTGGGAGGTTAGTTTCCCCAAAAATCAGTTTATAAAAATTAGCTAAAATTTAAGATTTAAGGTTATTAAGATCTTATTAAGTATCTAGCTATTCTTCCTTTCAGTAGATATCTTGGAACATAAGATACCTCCTAACTGCGTCTTCGGCCCCATGTGTGCAACATTGATTTTGCTGCTCTAAGTGGGGCTTACGTCTTTAAACCCTCCAAAACATCAAGCAAGCTGTTAACACTCTTCACCGATAAATCGGTCATCTGTAGCTGGCGTTCTACATGGGTGTAAAGCTGATGGATTGAGCGATGGTAAGCAGGGTCATAGTGGCATGAAAGTAAATCTCCGACCAAGGTGTACCACTCATTTGTGTCAATCAAGTGATGCCACTCGTTCATTTTTTGCCGACCATAACGAGATTTGAGGCGTTCTAGCTTTTGCTTGAGGAGATGGGGATGAGTGACTAAATGAGGATATTCCTGCAACAGCCATTCAATTCGGGCAGCTTGAGGCAACTGAATTTCAAAGCATTTGGCTTGTTTCATTTGTTGCCATAGGGCCGGAGGTAAATAAACCTGTCCAATTTTATTGCTCTCTGCTTCTACCCAGACAGGCTGAGTGGGATCAAAGTTTTGTAATTGTTGCAAAAGTAGCGATTCAAACTGTTTTTGGGAGGGTTGCCCAGAAAGTTCCCCTTCCCATGCTTGGCCGAGAAGGGAGCCACGATGATTGGCTAAACTTTCCAAATCAAGGACTTGAACACCTCGCTTGGCTAGTTGGCGCAGGATATGGGTCTTACCACTACCGGTTAGTCCACACAGTATCCAATAGGACAAGTGTCCTGGCAATTGTTCGAGTTGATGGCGCACGTAAGCCCGATAGGTTTTGTATCCTCCATCAAGGACTGTAACGTGCCAACCAATTTGACTCAAGACTTGAGCCATACTATTGGAACGTTGACCACCGCGCCAGCAGTAGACTAGGGGATGATAGTTTTTTTCTTTGGTCGCAAAGTGGCTGTCGAGATGCCGAGCAATATTTTGAGCAACTAGGGATGCACCAATTTTGCGGGCGTCGAAGGGACTAACTTGCTTATAGAGGGTGCCAACTTTGGCGCGTTCAGCATTATTGAGTACGGGTAAGTTAATGGCACCGGGTAGATGGTCTTCGGCAAATTCGCTTTCGCTCCGAACATCAATAATTTCGCTGTAGGTTTCTTGCCAAGGGTGTTGGGTGTATTCAGGCGATCGCGGCATAACAGTTTATCATTACTTGTTGATTTTATCGAGGAGAGTTCATTTTGGCTGCTCCCAGTTATTGGTTATCTTCGTAAATAAATTCCAGTGAGGTAGAGGATAGGGCGTGCCGTATTTAATTTACGATCCAGAGACTCCTAATGAAAAAGTTTATAAATTGAGGTTTGGGACGAACACTATCGGACGTGAGATCGACAATGATATCGTCTTGACCGATGGCAGTATTTCCCGCCACCATGCAGAAATTACCGTTGGCTACAATCAGGTTGCCATCACCGACTTGCACAGCCGCAATGGCACTTTAGTCAATGAAATTACGATCGAGCGTTGCGAACTCAAAGAGGGTGACTGGATTCGCTGTGGGAGTGTAGTTTTCCGATTTCTGGAGCAGATTACCAGTCCTGAGAGGCAAGAACTTCCCGACGATGAAGGTTCTCAACTCTCAATTGTGAAGCAAGTCTCACCGGATTCAAGTCGTACCGTAATCCAAAACTTACTGGATGTAGAGGCAACTGAGGGGTCTGTTATCCGACTGCAACAACCGGATATCAAGCAGCGCCAAGTTGAGAAATTGAAGATTTTGCTAGAGGTTAGCAAAGAGTTGTCTTCGCCAGAGGAACCCGACCAACTTTTAGGGAAGATTCTCGATCTGTTGTTTGAGATTATGAAAATAGATCGAGCTGCTATCCTCATGGTCAATGAAGTCACGGGACATCTAGAACGCAAGGCGGTAAAGTCGCGATCGCAAATTTCCCAAGATGAGCAATTTTACAGCAAACGAATTACTGACTTAGCTTGTGCGAACGGGGATGCTATCCTCACAGCCGACGCGAGAATCGATCAACGATTCTCTAGCTCGGATTCAGTACTCGCTCAAGCGATTCATGCGTCGATTTGCGTACCGCTTAAGCCTCGTAATGAAGTGATTGGGGTGTTGTATGTCGATAACTTATCCTTGTCCGATGTCTACTCAGATGAAGATGTAGACTTTCTGACGGCGCTAGCTAATCAGGCTGCGATTGCGATCGACAATTCTCGACTTTACAAAAAGATGCGAGAGGAAGCCGTCATCCGTGACAAGCTCGAACGTTTCTTTCCTCCAGATGTCACGAAAAAGCTCCGGGAAGAAGGTCATTTAGAAATTATAGACACCGAAGTTACAGCTTTATTTGCTGACATTTGCAGTTTTACGCAAATGTCCTCTCACATGGAACCGCGTCAAGTGATTGAGATGCTCAATGAGTATTTCAAGGTGATGGTAGAGGAAATTGTCTTTCCCTATGAAGGCACTTTAGAAAAGTATATTGGCGATGCATTGCTAGCTGTTTGGGGTGCGCCTTATCCCAAAGAAGATGATACACAACGGGCTGTCCGAGCGGCAATTGAGATGCAATGGGCGGTTTGCCGTTTAAATGAAGAGTGGGCACAGCGAGGTCGGCAACCCATTCAAATTCATATTGGGATTAATACCGGGAAAGTAGCGGCGGGAAATATTGGTTCGGAAAAGCTGATTCAATATGCTGCGATCGGTGATACAACGAATGTCGCTAGTCGTATTTGTAGCGCTGCTACTGCTGGGGAGATTTTAATTTCTCAGAGTACTTTTGATAAGCTTCAAGGCTGGAATTTACCTCTAGAACAGCTAGACCCTGTTAAAGTTAAAGGTAAAGAGCAGCCTCTACAACTCTATCGCATTCTCTGGGAGCAGTGGCCTTAGTGATTGATAGTATTGTTAGCAGTTTAAACTTATAACAGAAGGCAGAAGGCAGAAGGCAGAAGGCAGAAGGCAAAAGGCTTATTACTAGTACGTGTCATTTGGGCTGTTCCATTTGTCTTAGCTTTTATGGCGACAGCTATATATGCTGTGTTTGATTTAGAAAAGGGTGGATAAATTATAACTCTTGCATTTTGTCAATTTTTAGCAAATTGATTAAAGAGATTCTACTGCATTTTATTTCTCAGAAATCATAATTTTTTGGGATTCAATTGATAGTGTTCTCAGTTTATTATTTAATATTGACGATTTTTTTTCTGTTATCCGTGACTGCTACAACCAGCGAGCAAATAAACCGGATTACCGAGATTCATAAAGAACTGGAGTTTAGTTGATCTAAACTCCAGTTTGTGGAGACATAAGAGCCAAGTTAAATATAGTTCTTTCGTGTCTCCACAGAAACATTTTTAGGCGCAGCAAGGCTTGACAAATTGAGGTTCAGTTGTCATTTCCCCATTGGTTGTATGGATGTTTTTATCGGGCGCGGTGTCACCCACTTTAACTACAAAAATTTCCCAACGGTTGCCATCAGGGTCACTCACCCAGACTTTATCTTGGATAGCGTAGCAACAGTCTGTATTTTTCTCCTCAAACAAGTCTAAACCGGCTTGGGCAAAGCGATGGATCGCCGCTTGAACTTCTTCGGTGCTACCAACCTGAACTCCCAAATGGGACAAGGCCCCATGCGATTGTACTGTTTGTGTCAGATTTAAGGTCAGGTTGAGAGCAGGGTTTTCCAGATCAAATTTGGCATAGCCTACCTTGTGCTTGACAGGATTAACCCCAAACATAGCTTGATAAAAAGCAACAGACTTTTCAACATCGGTCACATTCAGCGCAACATGGGTTTTGAACGTGGTCATGATTCGTCTCCTCAAATTAGAGTGATTTTGCCGTGTTTACAGAATTTATTTAGACCCCGACTACAGTAGAGCGACGTGCGTTGTCTCCTGACTCTAACCCGCCTTTTAATTACGAATGACTTGCTTCACGCACATTCGATAGCGATCGCGCGCGATACAGTCGTGTTCGCAAGATCCTGTTGAACAGGGGTCAACGGTGCTTGAGTAAGTTTCATGGATTCCTTTATATTGAACATTGACGATATTCGATATTTAAAGCAGACATTAGCCTGGTTCTCCTCTCTCGATTCGTTAGATTCCCATAATCAGACGAGCTACTTGTGGGAGTGTCGTGATGCAATCGTGATTGATACTGTAGTAGATGAAATTTGCGTGTCGCTCGGTTTTGACGAAGCAACTGTCTCGCAAAATTTTCAAGTGGTGAGAGATGGTGGGCTGACCCAAATCAAACTGATCCACAATGTCGCAAACGCACAACGGTTCACTATTTCGTGCCAGTAGATTCAGGATTCGCAGACGGGTTGGGTCTGCCAAGACCTTAAAACATTCTGCATACTGTTGAGCTTGATCTTCAGATAGTGTAGGGGGAGCGATCGCTCCACAACACCCTGGTTTGGCTCTCTCTTCCTGGCGATTGCTAGGTTGTGGCTGAATCCGAGTACTAGACATCATGGACTTGTGTTCTACGATTAACATCTTACTTCACTATATCGATAATCGTCAATATTCAATCCTCATACCGAGTTACATCTCTTCGAGCGAACTTTCTCTCCCTCAGCTCTGCCAGCTTTCCCAACTAGTGCAGCAGAACGGAAACAAGTGACCCGTTCAAAAAGGTTAAAAAGCTTGACAGTAAGCTCTCTGCCTTTCTGCCTCGGAGCCTTATCTCTTTTGCCTTCTTTCACTAGCTTGAACCACGGCAAATCTGCAACAATATCGGCAGTATTGCTGCACAAGCTTTACAAGTTGTGAAAGCGATCGCGTAGGAGTTAGCTATGAGTTCACAACCTAACTCAACCTATCAATACCACATTGGTGGAAGTGTCCCAGTCGATTCTCCTACCTATGTGAGGCGGCAAGCTGACTCTGAATTGTCCGAAGCTTTAAAAGCGGGAGAATTCTGCTACGTTCTCAACTCCCGGCAGATGGGCAAGTCCAGCCTACGGGTACGAACCATGCAGCGCTTACAAGCAGAAGGAGTTGCTTGCGCTGCAATTGATATGACGGCGATTGGCACCTCGGATATCACCCCAGAGCAATGGTATGCCGGAGTCATTTATAGCATTGTCAGTAGCTTAGAAGTGTATGAAATATTTGATTTAGACAATTGGTGGACTGAACGCAATTTGCTTTCCTATGTTCAGCGATTGAGTCTGTTTATTGAAGAAGTTTTACTACCAACGGTTCCTCAAAAAATTGTCATCTTTGTTGATGAAATTGATAGCATCCTCAGTTTGAAATTTAATATTGATGATTTTTTTGCTATCATTCGCGACTGCTATAATAAGCGGGCAGATTATCCAGATTACCGACGACTAACGTTTGCCTTGATTGGGGTAGCAACTCCCTCAGATTTAATAGCCGATAAGCGGCGTACTCCCTTCAATATTGGTCGTGCGATTGAATTAACAGGGTTTCAGTTAGAGGAAGCAAGAGCCTTAGCTCAAGGGTTAACCCAAAAAGCAGATAACCCACTGGATGTTCTTAGGCAAGTATTAGCCTGGACGGGAGGTCAACCGTTTCTGACTCAAAAGTTGTGTAAATTGGTTCTCACGTCCCCGTTTCCTATTACAGCAGGTAGCGAAGCGGAGTTGATTGAGCAGTTGGTGCGATCGCGTATTATTTCTAATTGGGAATCTCAAGATGAACCGGAGCATTTGAAGACGATACGCGATCGCATCCTGTTCAATGAGAAACGCGCTAGTCGATTATTGGGATTGTATCAGCAAGTTTTACAACAGGGAGGAATTGCGGCTGATGACACTCCTGAACAAATGGAATTACGTCTATCAGGATTAGTGGTTAGACAGCAAAGTCAATTGAAAGTCGCTAACCGCATTTATCAGGAGGTTTTTAACTCAAATTGGGTGGAAAAAGAACTAGCCTCTCTACGGCCCTACTCGGAAAGTTTTAATGCTTGGTTGGTGTCTAACTGTGAGGATGAATCGCGTCTATTACGAGGACAAGCATTGCAAGATGCTCTAGCGTGGGCGGCTGAGAAAAGCTTGAGCGCTCAAGATTACCAGTTCTTAACAGCTAGCCAAGAACTGGACAAGCGAGAAATGCAGCGCATTTTGGAGGCAGAAAAAGAGGCTTCTCGGATATTGGCTCAAGCTAATCAAGCCTTAGAAGCGGTGCTTAAAAGTGCCTCTTCAAAAACCTTGTTTCTTGCAGGTCAAGAGTTTGAAGCACTACTGGAAGCTTTAAGGGCGGGAAAACAACTGCAAGCATTAGACAAGTCAGTCAGAGCTAAAGCCAATGCCCAAATTCAGGTTGTGACAGCATTACACCAAGCTGTTTATGGAGTGAAAGAGCGCAATCGACTGGAAGGACATGGTGATGGAATAAACTGCATCAATTTCAGCCCTGACGGTAAAATGCTTGCTTCTGCCAGTGATGATGGCATGACTAAACTCTGGAGTCTCGACGGTAGAGAACTGCAAACCTTCCAAGGGCATAGCTATGGAGTCACAAGCGTATGTTTTCGCTCTGATGGTAAGGTGATTGCTTCTGCCAGTGAAGATAAGACCATCAAACTTTGGAGCTTGGATGGCACACAACTGCAAACTCTCGAAGGGCACAGTGGCACAATTAATAGCGTCAGTGTCAAACCTGACGGCAAGATGATTGCTTCTGCTAGTTGGACTATCAAACTCTGGAACTTGGAAGACAGAGAACAACAAATTTTACAAGGACATAAAGCTAGAATTTACAACATCAGTTTCAGCCCGGATGGTCAGAAGATTGCCTCCGCAAGTGGGGATAAGACCATCAAACTTTGGAGCTTGGATGGTAGGGAATTGCAAACTTTCCAGGGACATAGCCATCAGGTCACTAGCGTAAGTTTCAGTCCTGATGGCCAGATAATTGCTTCTACTAGTAGGGACAAAACTATTAAGCTTTGGAGCTTGGATGGCAGGGAGCTGCAAACCCTCTGGGGGCATAAAGATGGGACTACTAGTGTCAGTTTTAGCCTGGATGGGAAGTTAATTATCTCGGCTAGTAAGGATAAGACCATTAAACTCTGGAGTTTAGATGGCACAGAACTTCAAACTTTCTGGGGGCATAGCGCTGTAGTCACTAGTATCCGTTTCAGCCCGGATGGGAAGTTAATTGCCTCGGCTAGTAAAGACAAGACCATTAAACTCTGGAGCTTGGAGTACAGAGAACAGAAAATCCTACAAGGGCATAACGCTAGGATTGTTGGTATATGTTTCAGTTCCAATGGTTGCATGATTGCTTCTGCAAGTTGGGACAAGACTATCAAACTCTGGAGCTTGGATGGCACACAATTGCAAACTTTGAGGGGACATACCGATAAGGTCACGAGCGTCAGTTTCAGCCCTGATGGTCAGACCATTGCTTCTGGTAGTTGGGATAACACCATTAAACTCTGGAACCTTAACGCGAAGCAATTGCAATCGCTATGGGGGCATACCGATAGAATTAATAGCGTCAGTTTCAGTCCTGATGGTCAAATGGTTGCCTCTGCTAGCGGGGACGGTATCATTAAACTCTGGAGCTTGGATGGTAGGGAACTGCAAACTTTCCAGGGGCATAGTGATGGAGTCAATAGCGTTTGTTTTAGCCCCGATGGAGAGAGGCTTGCCTCTGGCAGTTGGGATCGCACTATCAAACTCTGGAGTCTAGATGGCAGGGAACTACAAACCCTCCAAGGACATGGTAACTGGGTCGCACATGTCAGTTTCAGCCCTGACGGTCGGACACTTGTATCTGGCAGTTGGGACAATACCATCAAACTCTGGAGTCTAGATGGTAGGGAACTGCAAACCCTCCAAGGCCATAGTGGTGGAGTCAATAGCGTTTGTTTTAGTCCCGACGGTCAGACACTTGCCTCTGGCAGTTGGGACAAAACCATCAAACTTTGGACTATTGAAGGCTGGGAGCTACACACTTTCAAGGAGCATAGGCTTAGTGTCTATAGCGTCAGTTTTAGCCCTGATGGTCAGACCCTGGCTTCTAGCAGTGCTGACGGCAAGGTAATTTTGTGGAACTTCAATTTGGATAGCCTAATGGAACTCGGTTGCAGTTGGGTGAGTGATTATCTAAGAAATAACCCGAATGTGAGTGAGAGCGACAAGCGTTTGTGCGATGATCGCATTTGCACGCAACCCTAACAATATCCGTTTGCTCTATTCATCATCTAGCAATTCACCCTTGACTGTTCTCCTAATAAATCTTTGTACTAAAGTTTTTAGCTCTCTCTATTATCTGCATTACCTTCAGAGCCAGATTTCCTAATTTTAGTGAGGGCGAGTAGTCGATGTACGATCGCGCTACAGTGTATCGGTAAAGCTCACTACTTTTTTGGCGATCGCATGGATATTGTCAAGAATTTCATAAAATACTTGACAAATAACTTGCTTTTTGAATTTTTGCAAAGGGTGGTGGAGAGGAACTTGTGGTTTTCGGTGATTTACTAAGGTTATGGCATCAATAGTGAGACACCACATGGCAACGATACTGGCGGGTCACTATCAAATTATTCAACATCTAGGCACTGGCGGATTCGGTCAAACCTTTCTGGCTAGAGATACTCATTTACCAAGTAACAACCTGTGCGTTGTTAAGCAACTCCAGTCCAGATTTAATGATTCGGCAACACTACAAACGGCAAAACGCTTATTCGATCGCGAAGCCGAAACCCTATACCGACTAGGCACTCACGACCAAATTCCCCGCCTGTTGGCTCACTTTGAGCAAGATGATGAGTTGTATCTGGTTCAAGATTATATTGAAGGTCAGCCTTTCGACCAAGAGCTAGCTGAACACAAACAGTTAGATGAAGCATCGGTTGTCGCGCTATTGCAGGATATCTTGGAAGTCCTGGCATTTGTCCACGAGCAAAATGTCATCCACCGCGATATCAAACCTTCTAACTTAATCCGACGCAAAAGCGATCGCAAAATGGTTCTGATCGACTTTGGGGCGGTAAAAGAAGTTAGCGCTAAAGCAGCAAATACCCACGGACAAACAACGTTAACTGTTGCGGTTGGTTCTCCTGGCTATATGCCCAGCGAACAAATAGCTGGGAACCCGAAATTCAGCAGTGATCTTTATGCAGTTGGGATGGTATGTCTACAAGCGTTAACGGGGTTAAACCCTAGCAATAGAGAGTTACCGACGGATTTTCGAGGCGAATTTAGCTGTGAATTATTGCGCGATCGCACTTCCGTTACTCCGGGTTTTGCCGCTATTTTAGACAAGATGGTGCGCTATGACTACCGCCAGCGCTATGAGAATGCTACTGAGGTGTTGCAAGCATTGGAACAACGGCACCGTTCAAGGCCTAGCAACACAACCATCCTCATGCCATCTTCCTCACCGCCACCTTTAGAGCAACCGGAGGGTCAAGTGAGCTTAGATTCTGCTTTTTATGTCGAACGTCCCCCCATTGAATCAGACTGTTACGAGACTATTTTGAAGCCAGGGGCATTAATTCGGGTGAAAGCGCCCCGACAGATGGGTAAAACTTCTTTAATGACTCGAATTCTTCACCACGCTGCCCAACAAGGCTATCAAACCGCCGCCTTAAATTTCCAGTCAGCCGATGCTGAATTTCTCAGTAACCTCGATCAATTTTTGCAGTGGTTTTGTGCCAGCATTGCGATGGAATTGAATCGAGAAGAAAAGCTAGATGTGTATTGGAAAGGAATTCTCGGTAGCAAAAATAAATGTACCAATTACTTTCAACGTTACCTATTATCTGAACTGACTACTCCACTGGTGATTGGATTAGATGAAGTCGATCAGATTTTCCAGCATCCTGACATTGCCACCGACTTTTTTGGACTGTTGAGGGCATGGCATGAACGGGGTAAGAATGAGGCAATTTGGCAAAAGCTCAGGTTGGTGATTGTTCATTCTAAAGAAGTTTATATTCCCCTACATATTAATCAATCGCCGTTCAATGTTGGATTACCCATTGAGCTACCTGAGTTGAATGCTGAACAAATGCAGGACTTAGTACAGCGTCACAATCTCGATTTTTCCGGCGAAGAACTCGAGCAACTCATGGCAATGGTGGGTGGACATCCTTATTTAGTACGGGTGGCACTTTATCAAATTGCCAAGGGAAGGATGACGTTAGAAAAGCTGTTAAACGTCGCTCCAACTGAAGAAGGCCCCTACTATGACCATCTTCGTCGCCATCTGTTGAATTTAGAAGAAAATCTGGCGTTAGTGACAGCTATCAAGCAAGTGATGGCGGCGAATAAACCTGTAGAAATCAAGACAGCAGAAGCCTTTAAATTACGCAGTATGGGGTTAGTGAAGTTCCAGGGGAATGCAGTGATGCCGTTGTGTGATTTGTATCGGCAATATTTTCGCGATCGATTGTAAGGAATCAGGAGTCAGGAGTCAGGAGTCAGGAGTTAGGAGGGAGTAGTAGCGTGGCACAGCTAAAGTAGCGCATTAGTATTGAGCTGCGCTGGATTTGATATCATGTCCAGTTAAACACCCCTAATATATGTAGGGACGGGTTTATGCAATCAGTTAGCTTGACACACCAATAATTCTCAATTCATACCCGCCCTTCGACTTGATTTTATTAGCGTTAATCAGCCGGACATGACATCACGTCAGGGGACAAAATCAGGACAAAGGGCAAGGTAGAAATGACGGATTATCAATATTATGTTGGCGGTAGTCTACCCGTTGATGCCCCTACCTATGTACAACGGCAAGCTGATTCTGAACTTTATGAAGGTTTAAAGGCGGGTGAGTTCTGTTATGTCCTCAACTCCCGTCAGATGGGCAAGTCTAGCTTGCGAGTACAGACGATGAAGCGCTTGCAAACTGAAGGAATTGCCTGTGCAACTGTCGATCTTACCGCCATTGGTACCTCAGATATCACACCAGAAAAATGGTATATCGGGGTAATTGACGGTATTGTCAGTAGTCTGGAGCTATATAAAACCTTTGATTTAGAGCAATGGTGGATACAGTACAGCAATCAGTCTAATATCAAGCGATTTAGCAAGTTTATTGAAGAAGTTCTGCTGAAGTCGATTTCCCAAAACCTTGTTATCTTTGTCGATGAAATTGACAGCGTTCTGAGCCTGAATTTTAAGGTTGATGATTTTTTTGCCTTAATTCGTGCTTGCTATAATAAGCGGGGAGATAATCCAGATTATCAGCGGCTGACGTTTGCTTTGATTGGGGTAGCAACGCCCTCGGATTTAATTCAAAATAAGCAGCGTACTCCTTTCAATATTGGTCGCGCTATTGAAGTAACGGGTTTTCAGTTAGAAGAAGCACAACCCTTAGCTGTAGGATTGGCGAAAAAAGTTAGCCATCCTCAGAGGGTGTTAAAAGCGGTATTAGAATGGACGGAGGGACAACCGTTTCTCACGCAAAAAATTTGCCAGCTTATTGTGAATGCTGAGTCTCCAATTTTAGAAGGAACTGAAGTCGAATGGGTAGAGGAGGTGGTGCGATCGCAAATTATCGAGAATTGGGAATCTCAGGATGAACCGCAGCATTTGAGGACAATACGCGATCGCATTCTTTGTAGCCCGCGCAAAAATCAGTTACTTCAGCTCTATCGGCAAATTTTACAACCTTCCTTCGCCTCCCCTTACCAAGGGAGGGATGGGGGGGTGAAAGCCACTAACGAACCTGAACACATGGAATTGCAGCTGACGGGGTTAGTGGTGAAGCAACAGGGCAACTTAAGAGTTTATAACCGCATCTATGCCTCAGTTTTTAACCAAAGTTGGGTGGATAGCCAATGCCCCCTACCTTCAACATTTGACGAACCAGAGGGTCAAGTGCCATTAAATTCTCTCTTTTACGTGGAGCGTTCTCCCATTGAGTCTAACTGTTATCAGGCAGTGTTAAAGCCCGGTTCCCTGCTTCGGATTAAAGCACCAAAGCTAATGGGAAAAACCTCTCTGCTGAGTAGAATTTTTGATGTTGCAGCTAAACAGGGTGCTCGTACAGTAGAGTTGAACTTGCTGCTAGCAGATAGTGCAGTTTTAACCAATCTCGATAAATTTTTACGTTGGTTTTGTGCAAGTGTTAATCGGGCACTGAAGATAGAAAATCAGCTAGATGCTTATTGGGATACAGAACTTCTGAGTAGCAATTCTAATTGCACGGCGTACTTCGAGGAGTATCTGTTACCCCAAATCAACTCTCCTCTAGTGTTGGGTTTGGATGAAGTTGACCGGATTTTTCCCTATGCTGAAATTGCTCCAGACTTCTTTGGTTTGTTGCGACTCTGGCATGAGAAGGCGAGAAATCTCGATATTTGGAAACGATTTCAGCCGAAATTGGATGTTGGTAAAGAAGCTCCAGAAACAATTGAGGCACCGCATACTATCAGCGTTGAGGACACGAAAACTACGGAAGAAAAGCGCAAGGCAGCCCGAACTAGTGCTGTTCCTGTATTGATGCTTGACAACTCGATCACCCAGGATATTTATCAGACGCTAGAGCAATCTCTTGATCGGGTAGAAGAACTGCGACAGATATCACGGAGTCAAGGTTATACTATAGCATTGCGTCAGCTTTCCGAACTGCTAGATACTCAATCCAGTCGTCGCTACAATGCCTTGTTGCTAGATTGATCTGATCAAGTCTGGCAGGAGACGCGAGCCGGGATTACAACTGCGGCGCAGCGCATCCTTACACAGGGCATTCCTCCGGGACTACCGTCGAATATCTTAACAGCAACAGTGAAGATGCAATTGAGTTCACTCGTCCCTCCAGAAGTCGAGCCTGTAGCCACTCAACTGCTGACCAGCGTTTTGCAGCCCAACTTAACGGAAGATAAAGAACAAACGAAACGAAGAGCTGAACAGGCCGCACAAGCCATACAGCCCGTTATGGTTTCTGTCAAGCAGGATGAAGTGATTGTCGAAGCGGGTGAACAGATCACTCAGGCAGATTTTGTTCTGCTCGATCACTTTGGTTTGAGCCGTCGGGGTATTAACTGGTCAGGCTTAATTGGTTTTGGTTGCCTTGTCACTGGCAGTCTGGTCGTTTTTTGGTTTGTGGAACGGCGAGTGTATCCCAGGCTACGGCGGCGTGACCACGTTTTGCTGTTGCTGCTGAGTGTGAGTACACCACTCCTGGTTATTGTGGGTGTTCCCTATACAGACTTGCCAGCTATTGGTTTATTAGTCGGTAGCTTTTACAGTCCCGCGTTAGGAGTAACTGTTGTCAGTTTGCTAACGGGGTTAGTCACGTTCAGCATGGAAGTCAGCCGGGAGTACTTACTCGCGGGTGCTGTTGCCAGTTTACTGGGTGCGTGGATGGCTGGGCGGATGCGATCGCGCGAAGAACTGGCTTGGCTGGGTAGTGCTGTGGGCATAACCCAAGGAGGGCTTTACCTCCTGTTGAATCTTATTCCTAGTCCTGTTATCAGTGCCGTTTGGTATACCGTCCTCCAAGAAGCGGCTCTATCGGCTCTGGCAGGTTTATCTTGGAGTATTGTGGCATTAGGTGTAGACCCTTTCTTAAAAAGAATTTTTGATATTGTTACTCCCACACAACTCGCACAACTTTCTACTCCCATACATCCACTCATAGAGCTGTTAATCTTTGAAGCTCCAGGTACGTTTCAACAAACTCTGTTCGTGGTTATCTTGGCAGAGGCAGCAGCGATTGTTCTTGGTTCCCCTGTAGAACTGGTAAGATCTGGTGCTATGTACCACGATATTGGTAAACTTTATAATCCACAAGGATTTATTGAAAACCAGATTGGTGAATCTAGTAGTTTTCAGACGAGTAATGACCCCTGGAAGAATGCACAGATGCTTAAAAAGCAAATTACTGAAGGTCTGCTTATGGCTCGTGAAAACAGATTGCCTAAAGTGATTCAGGCATTTATTCCAGAACACAAAGGAACTATTTTGCTTGCTGACCTCTATCAACAAGCACAGCAACAATCCGATCAGCCAGTACCCGAATCTGATTTCCGCTACGACGGTCCAATTCCTCAATCACGAGAGACTGGCATTGTGATGCTTGCCGATGCATGTGGAACTGCGCTGCTATCGCTTAGCGATGCCAGTCCTGAAGAAGCGCTTTCTGTGATTCTTCAAATTATCGAAAACCTCTGGCAAGATGGGCAACTTGCAGGTTCAGGTTTAAAGTACACAGAACTTTCTAAAGTAGCCACTATTTTTGTGCAAGAGTGGAAAAAAACTATCTCCACTAGAATTGAGTTGCCTCTATAGTAATTAGTAAAAGAAATGACCTAGTTTCGCCCTCAACTGGAGGAGGGCTTTTTTCCCTACACGTCCTATTTGAAAGACACTGTTGTAGATAAGTTGCTCCACATCTAGGCAAGCAACTTGGGTCAATATGGAAAAGGCTGTACGTTGTGAAGTTGCATAGCTAGGATGGGCTTTTCGGCCCATCCTACAAAAGTCATTTTTTCTTGTGGGGTAGGCGTCTCGCCTGCCCGATCATTTGTTGAAAAGGAATGCTCTTCAAGAGGTCTACTATAGGTTGTACCAGGCAATCCCCCTAACCCAGATTCTGTGCCCTGCATCGTTCCAGGTTTCTTACGGATAAAATTTACTAAAAACGTCTGCTCGATCGCACTTTTGTAGACATCCCTGATTTGCCATAGCAGTATTGCTGCACTCCTATGAGATTCGGCTAATGACCTCACAACCCAACCCAAGCTATGAATATCAAGTCGGGGGTAGCCTACCCCTTGATGCCCCCACCTACGTTGTGCGCCAAGCCGACTGGGATCTTTACGAAGGATTGAAGGCAGGTGAATTCTGCTACGTCCTCAACTCTCGTCAGATGGGGAAATCCAGTTTGCGGGTACGCACGATGCAACGGTTGCAGGCTGAAGATTGTGCTTGTGCTGCCATTGATATTACCGCTATTGGCACCTCTGATATTACCCCAGAACAATGGTATGCAGGCATGATTGATAGCATTGTCAGTAGCCTCAATCTGTATGAAATCTTTGATTTAGAAGCTTGGTGGTATAAGCACAGTTTGCTTCCCTACGTTCAGCGATTTAGCAGGTTTGTTGAAACGATTCTGCTCCCATCGATTCCTCAAAATATTGTCATTTTTATCGACGAAATTGATAGCATTCTCAGCTTAAATTTCAAAGTTGATGATTTTTTAGCTGCCATCAAAGCCTGTTATAATAGTCGCGCTGATAAGCCAGCCTACCGACGCCTCACCTTTGCTCTGTTTGGTGTGGCTACCCCCTCCGATTTGATTCAAAACAGAAATCGCAGTACTCCTTTTAATATTGGTAGAGCGATCGAACTGACTGGCTTTCAGTGGCATGACGCTAAACCTTTGGCTCAAGGTTTGGAGAGAAAAGTTGCTAGACCTGCGGCTGTACTCGCAGAGGTGATCGATTGGACAGGTGGTCAACCGTTTCTTACTCAAAAGCTTTGTAAACTGATTCTTACTTCAGAGACGTGTATTTTAGCAGGGGGCGAAGCTGAGTGTGTTGAAGAGTTGGTGCGATCGCAAATTATCGATAACTGGGAAACCCAAGATGAGCCAGAGCATTTGAGGACGATACGCGATCGCATTCTCTACAGCAGTCAGCGCCAAGGTCAATTACTCCTGTTATATCGGCAGATTTTGCAAACCGGAGAAATTACAGCCACTAACCAGCCAGAACATTTGGAATTACGGCTTACGGGATTAGTGGTTAAACAGCAGGGCAAGTTAAGGGTTTACAACCGCATCTATGAGTCTGTCTTTAACCAAAGTTGGGTTGATAATGCCTTAATAGAAGCGGGTCTACTGCCTGAGATGTCAGAAAAAACAACAAATTTAGAGGCAGAACTTCAAGCTATAGAACGGACAGCTAGTGATGCCCTGCAACAGTTTGAGTTTCAGGAAATCGAGGCTTTACTGTTAGCCATGCAAGCAGGGCAAGCATTAAAAGAACTGGTGAAGGAGGGTTGCCTACTGCAAGATTATCCAACACTTGCACCACTATCTGCTTTACAGACAATTCTCGACAATATTCATGAACGGAATCGGTTCACAGCTAATCAGGGCAGCATCAATTGTGTAAGTTTTAGCCCCGATGGGGGGCTTTTGGTCACAGCAGGATACGGTATGTCCCTCTGGAATGTTTCTGGGCAGCAGATAGTTAAATGGAAAGGTCATAGAGGTTCAGTTTGGAGTGCGAGCTTTAGTCCGGATGGGAAAAGTATTGCTACGTCAGGATTAGATGGTACAGCTCAACTTTGGGATTTATCTGGGCAGCAGATAGTTCAATTGAATGGTCATCAAGGTTTAGTCTGGAGTGTGAGCTTTAGTCCGGATGGACAGTACCTTGCCACCATCGGTGAAGACGACACTGCTAGAGTTTGGAATCTGCGGGAGCAAATAGCTCAATGGAACACTCATCATGCTCAGGGTAGGAGTGTGAGTTTTAGTCCTGATGGTCAATGCATTGCCACCGGAGGTGAAGACGGAACAATTGGACTTTGGGATTTATCTGGGCAGCAGATAGCTCATTGGAAAGGTCATTGGAACTCGGTTAAAAGCGTAAGTTTTAGCCCCGATAGTCAACGAATTGTCACAGGTAATGGTAAGGCTAGGCTCTGGAATTTGTCAGGACAGCAATTAGCTGAATTTAATCATCTTTCAGTGAGATGTGTGAGTTTTAGCCCTGATGGGCAACGCATTGCTACAGCAGGAGGGAATGGTAAAGCTATGCTTTGGAACCTATCCGGGCAACAGCTAGCTCAACTGAACGGTCATCAAGGTTTAGTAAGGAGCGTGAGCTTTCATCCTGATAGAGAATACCTCGCCACTGCCGGTTCGGATGGTACAACCCGTCTCTGGGACTTGTCAGAAAAGCAGCTAGCTCAATGGCACGGTCACCAAGGTGTAGTTTGGAGTGCAACTTTCAGCCCGGATGGACAATGTATCGCCACGGTAGGACAAAGCGGCATCGTAAAATTTTGGGATTTATCGGGTCAACTACTAACCCAGTGGCAGGCTTATCATGATTGGTTCACGCGTGCGAGTTTTAGCCCAGATGGTCAGTGCCTTGCTACAGCAGGAAATAATGGTATTGCTCGACTTTGGAATCTGTCTGGACAGCGGCTAGGTGAATGGAACACTTATCAAGGCAGAATTGTGGAGGTTGATTTCAGTCCAGATGGACAGTCCCTAGCCCTAATCGGAGAAAACGGCACTGCTCGACTCTGGAATTTATCTGGGCAACAGTTGACTCAATTTTACGGTCATCAGGGGCAAGTCAGAATAAGCTTTAGCCCCGATGGAAAGCGGATTGCTACAGCAGGAGGAGAGGGTACACTTCAGCTATGGAACTTATCTGGACAGCATTTGGCTCAATTTGACGCTCATTTAGATCCAATCAGGAGTGTGAAGTTTAGTTCCGATGGACAGCTTCTTGCTGTAGCAGGAGGAGTCAGTACCGTCCAACTTTGGAATCTGCAACAACGGCAACTCGCTCAATGGAATACTGGTCAAGAAAAAATTTTGGCTGTAAGTTTTAGCCCTGATGGACAGCGCCTTGCTACAGCAGGATGGGACGGCACTGTCCGACTTTGGGACTTATCCGGACGATTGATTGCTCACTGGAAGGGTCATCAGGGTGAAATCACAAGTATGAGTTTCAGTCCCAATGGACAGCGCCTTGCTACGGCAGGAGAGGACGGTACTGTAAGACAATGGCGGATCGAAGGATTAGAGGAACTGCTCTCTCGTGGTTGTGACTGGCTTAAAGATTACTTGACCACCTATCCTGAAGAGCTAGAAAAGTTGGAGGGATGCCAAAGTAGGTTTAAGGCTACTGAAGCAGCCAGGAATCTTACTAGTGTTGGTGAGGTTGAGGACGCGATCGCTAAATTTCAAAAGTCAGCAGAAACATCCAATTCAACAAGCCAACGTATCTTGTGGGTTGATGATAATCCAGCTAATAATGCTTTTTTGATTGCCAAACTACAAGAAGAAGGGATAGAAGTCACTCAGGCACTTTCGACGGCTCAAGCAATGCAAATACTGCTTACCAGTGACCTATCTTTCAACGCAATCATTGCCGACATGCATCGGACAGAAGAAGGAAAGCATCGGCATAACGCTGCCATTTTATTAATAAAAGCTATCCGTGAGGCTGGCATTACCCTGCCGATTTTTGTCTACACCTTGATGGCAAGTTATCTGATGCACAAAGCAGTTGTGGCAGCAGGAGGGAATGGTGCGACTTGCGCTACCGAAAAACTCTTGTCATGGCTCAGGGACTATATTAGTCCAGCCAAACTGGATGATGTTGAAGGCAAATTAATCCTTAGCGTAACAGCTCCGGAGGAAGTACCTATCCCAGAGCAAATCCTCAATTCTCCTACCTGTACACCAGTTATTTTTGATGACCTCAGTTCTGAATGTGAGATTGATTACACTTGTCTACGTGAGCTACTAGTAGCAGGACAGTGGGATAGCGCAGATTGGGAAACTACAGCTATCATGCTCAAGATAGCTGGTCGAAATGCAGAAGATTGGCTCAGACCAGAAGACATTGAAAAGTTTCCTTGTACAGACTTACTCACTATTGACCAACTTTGGGTTAAGTACAGCAAGGGGCGCTTCGGTTTTAGCTTACAAAAGCGTATTTGGCAGAGGGTTGGCGGTACAAAGAATGCAGATTACGAAGTTTATCGAAGTTTTGGCGAGCGTGTAGGGTGGCTTGACCAAGACAATTGGTGGCTAAAATACTCTCAACTCACCTTCAACATCACAGCTCCAATCGGTCATCTTCCCGGTGGTGTATTGAACTGGTTATGGTCAAGTTATGACGATGGTTGGCGGCTTAGTTCACGGGTTGAGGGCGCAAAGGGTCTTACTCGTCGTGTGTGGTGGAATATCCTCTCTTCTCTCGCGTCGAAACTCGAAGAGTGTGATATGCAGTAGCTAAAGATTTCAAGGTACGAAGTTAGAACATCAGCTTATGATTTCGGACATATGAAAACAGAAATTAATAACTGACGTGATTGCTACCCCACAACTCCAATCTTGTAAAGCTTCATGATTGATATCAGCAATATTGATATGCTCAATTGAGATTTAGCAGATGAGTTCAGCACCCAACCTAACCTATGAATATCAAATCGGAGGCAGCCTTCCCCTGGATGCCCCCACCTATGTCGTGCGTCAAGCTGACTCTAACCTATACGACCAATTAAAGGCAGGAGAGTTTTGCTATGTCCTCAACTCTCGACAAATGGGCAAATCAAGTTTGCGAGTACGCACCATGAAGCGTTTGCAAGCTGAAGGATTTGCTTGTGTTGCTATTGATATTACTGCCATTGGCACCTGGGATATCACCCCAGAACAATGGTATGCAGGTATGATTGACAGCATCATGAGCAGCGTGAATCTCTATGAAACCTTTGATTTAGAAACTTGGTGGCTTAAACAGGATTTGCTGTCTTATATTCAGCGATTTAGTAAGTTCCTTGAAGAGATTTTACTAAAGTCAATTTCTAAAAATATTATCATTTTTGTTGATGAAATCGATAGTATACTCAGCTTGAATTTTAACCTAGATGACTTTTTTGTGCTGATTCGTGAATGCTACAACAAGCGAGTTGATAATCCAGATTATCAGCGCTTGACGTTTGCCCTGATTGGAGTAGCAACTCCTTCAAATTTAATTCAAGATAAGCGGCGTACTCCCTTTAATATTGGTCGTGCTATTGAATTAGAAGGATTTCAATTACAGGAAGCCCAACCCTTAAAGTTAGGATTAGCCCAAAAATCGAGCAATCCCGAGAAAGTTTTACAAGCAATATTGGACTGGACAGGGGGACAACCGTTTCTCACGCAAAAGGTTTGTCGTCTGATTCTCAGTGGGGAGTCGGTCATTCCTCAAGGAAGTGAGACAAAGTGGGTAGAGGACTTGGTGCGATCGCGCATTATTGAAAATTGGGAAGCTCAAGATGAACCGGAGCATCTTAAAACGATACGCGATCGCATTTTGAGGAGTGAGCAATCTGCTGGTCGGTTATTAGGACTTTATCAAAAAATTTGGCAGCAGGGTGAAGTTCCTGCCGATGGTAGCTCCGAACAAATGCAGTTGCGTCTGTCGGGGTTAGTGGTCAAGCATCAAGGAAAATTAAGAGTCTACAATCCTATTTATCAATTTGTTTTTAACCTGAGTTGGGTTGAAAAGGAACTAGCAAACCTACGGCCTTATGGTGAGGCACTAGCAGCCTGGTTAGCCTCTAATTGCCACGATACATCCAGGTTGTTACGCGGACAGGCATTGCAAGAAGCTTTGGGTTGGTCAGCCGACAAAAACTTGAGTTCTGAAGACTATCGGTTTTTGAGCCTTAGCCAAGATTTAGACAAACAAGAGGTTCAAATTGCTCTGGAGGCGGAGAGGAAGACTTTAGAAGAAGTAATGCACTTACTCAAACAGGTGGTAGATTTTAAGGTCACCCGGCGTACTCTGCGGTTTGCCGCCGTCGCCGCCGTTGCCGCCACTACCCTGCTGTTAGGGGGGCGCTTGGCTGGTCTATTCCAAGCTTGGGAATCGGCAGTTTTCGATCAATATATACGTTTGCGTCCCCCCGAACCGCGAGATGATCGCATTGTGATTGTCGGTATTGATGAAGCTGATCTGCAAGCGATTGGACAGCCTATTATTTCCGATGGGGTTTATGCTCGATTAATTGAGAAACTCAAAGCGATGAACCCCAGAGCCATTGGTCTACAAATTTATCGCGATTTACCTGTAGAACCAGGTCATCAGGACTTAGTCCGAATATTTGAATCTACTCCTAATCTGGTTGGTATCCAGAAAGTGGTTGAAGGGTATACAAGTGGGATAGTTGCCCCGCCACCTGTGCTAAAAATCAAAGGACAAGTAGGTGCCAATGACTTAATCTTTGATGCGGATGGTAAGGTGCGGCGTGGCTTGCTGTATCTTCAAGATCACAATGGAGAAACTGTCTATAGCTTTAGTCTGTATACAGCTTTACTGTATCTGAAGGCTGAAGGCATAGAACCCCAGGATATAAAAGGAACCAGCAATTGGCGGCTAGGCAAAGCAACCTTTGCTCGCCTTCAAGCCAATGATGGGGGCTACGTGCAGGCTGATAACGGTGGTTACCAGCTCCTGTTGAATTATCGGGGGCCAGCGAAACACTTTACTACTGCCTCGATGACCGAGATTCTCAACGATAAGGTATCAAAAGACTGGGGGCGCGATCGCATCATTTTGATTGGTGGAGTGCGGGGGAGATATCCAGATTTACACTTGACACCCTACAGTAGTGGTCTGATCAGCCTCTCGGAACGTATGGCTGGGGTAGAAATTCACGCCAATATCGCCAGTCAGATTATCAGCGCTGCCAAAGACGGTCGCCCCCTATTCTGGTTCTGGCCAGAAACAGTAGAGATGTTATGGATTGCCGGATGGGCAGTTGTCGGGGGCAGTATAGCTTGGCGAGTTCGTCATCCCCTAGTTTTAGTTGTAAGTAGTATCCCAATTTTGGGAGTTCTGATCGGCACTAGCTTCTGGCTATTTACTCAAGGGGGATGGATACCAGTAACAATACCGCTCCTCGCCTTCCTTGTCGCTAGTGGTTCTGTCGTAGTTGGAAAGGGAATGATTTATATGTACCAGATGCTCCAGCTCATCAAATCGATACAGTTGAAAACTCAGGCAAATGAAAAGGCCTTGAGGGGGCGTTCATCTGATTAACAATTCGTAGTTCGTAATTCGTAATTCGTAATTGACGTTGAGACGAGAATTTAGACACCGTCATTACATGAACGACTTGAGAAGTCTCCGGACTCTAACCCGTCTTTTAATTACGAATTACGAATTCGTAATTATGAATTATTGTTGAATCTATGTATAACAGTCACCGAGGCGACTTTTAACTCTCACCAAGTACTGATACCGAGTTGCGTTCAAACATAGTAGTTGAGACAGACGCGGGGACGCGGGGACA
>CBKWLJ010000062.1:0-26088 GCA_966675205.1 uncultured bacterium | reverse complement strand
TCTTGGGCCGAAGTTCCAAAAATTTCTGAAAACACCTCACGAACACGGTGCAAAATAACTTGGCGATTGGCAAAAGACATATTGAGTCCGCACTTCATCGCAGTAAAGTACGCTTGGCCTTCGGGAGAATGAAACGGTGCACAAGCAAGTTCTCGATCTAAAATTTTGATGCCATATTTGCTCTCCATTACTTTTAAGAAAACTTGCAAATAATCGGTTGCTACCTGATGACCAAATCCCCGACTACCACAGTGAAACATCACCACGACCTGTTCCGGTATGGTAATCCCAAAAAATCGAGCTAATTCTGGGTCGATAATATTTTCCCGTTTCGCAACTTGAATTTCTAGGTAATGGTTGCCAGACCCTAGAGTGCCAATTTGATTAAAGCCTCGGTCAATTGCTTTTTCACTGATTTTTGCAGAATCAGCCCCCTCAATGCAGCCGTTTTCTTCAGTGAGTGCCAAATCCTCATCCCAACCATAGCCATTGCGGACGCACCAGCGAGCTCCTTCCTCCACAACTTGACGGAATTCTTGCCGGGAAATTTTCACAAATCCAGTACTGCCAACTCCCGCAGGAACTCTTTCATAAAGTCTGTCTACTAGCTTTTTAATATAAGGTTTAACATCTTTATAAGTCAGGTTAGTAACGGCTAAGCGCATCCCGCAGTTGATATCAAAACCGATGCCACCCGGAGAAATTACACCCCCTTCTTCCACATCCATCGCCGCCACGCCACCGATGGGAAACCCATAACCGAAGTGCCCATCAGGCATACATAAAGCGTATTTTGTTACCCCTGGAAGCGTGGCGACGTTAGTGACTTGGTCATAAACAGCATCATCCATGTCAGAGATTAACTTCTCTGTTCCATAAATCCGGGCGGGTACGCGCATCCCTTCTTTATAAGAAGTGGGAATTTCCCAGATTGTGTCAGAAATTTGCTTCAAAAAATTTTTAATTGCCATCTCGGCTCTACTCGCAAAATGTATATGCTATTTTCTCAAGGTTCTGCTATGCAACCTTGTCGGCTATCGGCAGGAGTAGGATGTCTGCTCATCTCAGATTGAGTCTAGTTTTGAGCATAGTGTGAGTACTGGCTCTGAACCTCTGCCGAAAGGAATGGCATCGTTTAATACCAAGTTGCGTTCATCGAAGAAGACGCTCCAGAGTCTCTCTTTAGAAGCATGACGCCGGACACGAAGCGCTTCCCTTGCGAGAGTGTCCAAGGGTCCCTTGACTCCCACTGAAATTTTTCAGTGGCTTGCGTTCTCAAGAGGGGTTCAGTCCCCGTGTCCCCGCGTCCCCGTGTCCCCGTGTCCCCGTGTCCTTGAAGCAGCGCGTCCTTTTGTCCTCTTCAAAAGCCTTCGCTGGCCTTCATGCAAAACTTCATCAAATCTTTACAAAATAGTGGGTGACACCCCTCACCCCCAAACCTTATACTAAGGTTAGTAGATGCACCCTGATAATCGGGAGAGTTACCACAAGTGGCTCTCTTTTTTTTTTGCGAATCTGCCGACCTTCCTAGACTTAAGGATTTTTTCTGCGTCCAATGGCTGATGAATTTTTTCGGCTAGCTTACCTAAAATTCTGCGAGGGCGAGAAATAACACCTTGAACAACTATGGAACTAAAGGCAGGATTGATTTTTGTAGACCCTCAGACAGGTTTTACCTGGAAAATGTCCACTCCTTGGATCAATCGTTGGCGTAAACGGCAAATGGGTTGGATTTGTCAAAGGGCAGCTTTCCATCCGCTACAAGACCCAGTTTCTTACTGGCGAGAGGACGATATCACTAAGGTGCTGACAAAAGTGAGATTAGCAGAAAATAACACCCTGACTCAAGATAAGCATTTAACACCTGCCGGAACACAAGAGATGGGTAAAATCGGGAGCATCCCAATGTGAGCAAATGTAAAAAGCTGAGGGAGAGAAGTTGGCTATTTCTGAACACAGCTTAGTGTGAGACTATTGCTGCAAAAATGGGATATTCCTCCTAAAATCTACGCTCTGGTAGAGGCAGTCATTTCTAATTCACCATCAAGATAGGACACGGACGACAGCGATTAGGCAACAAAATGCAGCAATCCTCGGTTGATTCCTATCAATTTACCTGGTTTGATTGGTTCTGCCTCTGGTATCCGCCAGGTTGGCTGATTTTATTCAACCGCCACTGGCAGCACTACCATTCTTATCCGGATGGCTGGAATTGGTTGGAATATCTATTATTTCTAGTTCCCGGTGGATTTTATGTAGCACTCCTGTTGCGCTGGTTGCGTCTAGGTTGTCGTTTACCTCGTTCATCAGTTGCCGAGTTCGACCCAAACTATCAAAAAGCTTTTCGGGATGAAGTACTAGCCCCGATTTTGAAGGATTATTTTCGGGCCCAATTGCATCAAACGGAAAATCTGCCCCAGAATCAGCCGTTGATTGTTGCGATGAATCATGCGGGAATGTCTTTTCCTTGGGACTTCATCGGGTTAGCTTATCTGCTAGGCAAGACTCAAGATTGGGTTGTGCAACCTTTAGCAGGTGTTTCGTTGTTTGACCATCCTTGGGTGATTTGGTGGTTGCCTCCGGGTTGGTCGCAGGTTTTGGGGGGTGTTCGTGCTCAACTGGATGATTTTGAAGACGCAGTTCGTCAAAAAACAGTTTTGCTTTATGCGCCGGAAGGGTTGCGCGGCCCTGGAAAGGGTTGGTCAAAGCGCTATCAACTGCAAACTTTTCATCCTAGCTTTATTCGTCTGAGCGATCGCTACAATGTTCCTATTCTGCCAGTCGTGTGCCTGGGGAACGAGTTTTTACATCCTTGGACGATCAATCTGAAAAAATGGGCAAAACGATTGTCCCTTCCCTTCTTGCCTATCTCACCTTTAATGTTTGTCTTTGTGCTATTCCCGTCAATGGGGGTTTGGGCGATGAGGACGCGGTTGCGTTATTACGTTGGTTCTCTCTATGAACCTGGGACGGAAGCACAGAAGATCTCAAGCATGGATTCCCAGGAAGGGGGAGTAGCGGTGCAGGTAGAGGCAGTGCGATCGCAAATTTACCACAATGCCCAGCAACTCCGCGAAAAAATGCAAAGTCAACTCTCTGAGCTTTTAAACCGATAAAGCCAAAATTCCTGAAAATTGGCAAAAATCTCAACAGCCTTTTCTAAACTGTCTTTAATTACGAATTACGAACTCCGAACTCCGAATTAGATTGAAATCTACGTATTTATGCGGAGATAGAAAACTACAGTGGGTTGAGATTTCCGTGAAACAACGATGGTGTATTCATTGGGCACTTCAGACAATGAGTTCAAGACTACTTGGTTACACCAAGCGTTGTCAGGAAATAGACTTGCACTGCTGGGATGATTTGATGATGGCAACCACTCTTGTACGGTATCGAGGAATAGACCTTTTGATTGCATATTACCGCAATCCGACCGTCGCACTTCGCAATAAATTAGTACAGTTAAATACAGGGTTAGTAAGAAAGATTGCCCATCGAGTCAAGCGGCAGTGTCACGAACCTTATGATGATTTGGAACAAGTTGGCTTTATTGGCTTGATTCGCGCTATTGAACGATTTAACCCGAATCAAGGTTGTGCTTTCAGTTCGTTTGCCATGCCTTATATTCGGGGTGAAATGCTCCATTATTTGCGTGACAAAGGTTCTCTCGTCAAGATTCCTCGCCGTTGGCAAGAAATTCAGCAGGAAGGGCAGCGAGTGAGTAAAAAATTAACAGCCACTCTGGGACGCTTTCCTAGTGATACCGAGATGGCTCAAGCCCTCAAGGTATCTTTACAAGAATGGCAAGAAAGTAAGTTAGCAACTCAAAATCGCTTGCCCTTAAGTTTGGATGCAACCGTAAATCAGACTTTAGATAGCGCAATGACATTTGGAGAGACACTGACTGACATCAAAGAAGAAGCTTGGCGGTATCAAGAAGAAGAACGAATACAACTCCAAGGAGCTCTCAGTCAGCTAGACGCAAAAACTCAGACGGCAATTGAATTTGTATTTATACGAGATTTACCTCGTTATGAAGTGGCCAAGCAGATTGGTGTCAGCCAGATAACCGTATCGCGCTACTTACAACGCGGAGTAAATGAGTTGGTATCTCTGTTGCAACCTCAAACGTCTGAGCGTCTTGCCAGTTGAAAGGAAAAACTATGAGCCATCAGCCAGTCAATTAATGAGTTAAAAAAATTGCTCTGTATAAATTATTACTTACTAATTTAATATTTACGTCTGTCTTTTGGTGTATGTGCAATGAGCAGCCGAGACAGCAAACTTAAAGGGGAAATAAGGAAAATAACACAGGCAGTGTTTTTCCACCCCCAATCCAAGCGTCCAGTTTATTGGGTAACTGGATGCTTTTGCTTGCTAGGAGTTGAGGATTAAATCTTACGAAGATATTTTCATTCCTGTCAAATCCTTTAGAAGGATAACACTTCCTACCAAAGCAGCAAGTGTAAGCAATGTACCAAGAAAAAACGTTTTACGCCTCATGATGAACTTTCTTTCCTTTCTGAGTCATTTGCGATCGCTTAAGGGGCGTATAAAAACAAATCCATCATTTATCCGGGCACGGCAACCGGAAAAAATCGGTCTAATCACAATAGTTGAAGATGCCGTGCCCCTACTGTAAATGCGAAGTTATTTGTGAACAGCTCCTTAATTCTTCTAAGTATCTGTTTTTAGTCCAGAGAATAAACTTTCCCAGTGATTTGAATTAGTAGCATTTTCAGCTTCTTTAACCTCAAACGTGAGGTTACAAGCTTTGGGTTGTTCTAATACCTGAATGCAGAGTTCCGCGATATGTTCCCGACTCACTTTACCTCGGATATTATCCCCTTGCTCAAATACTAAAGCTTTACCCCCAGATTCTTCGGTTAAGGCACAGGGTCTAATGATAGTGTAAGGAATTCCACTCTCCCGCACGGATTCCTCTCCCCTAAGCTTCCACGTTAAGATTCCTCCTAATTGGTCGTTCATCCGCACTGCTGGGGGTTCTTCTTCTAAGTTAATTCCTGGGCGTCCGGGACGAGTAACACCCGCAGAACTAATCATGATGAATTGCGGTTTGGTGACACCCCCATAAGCTTTGATACTTTCTATTTGCAGAACAAACCCACCAGGCGCAAACTTCGGGTTAAGTGCTCCATCATACTCAAACTTACTCAGCATGAGTTGTAACGCATAAACGTAAGTGGGATTGAAGGCAGGAGCATCTTGCAAGGTTTTGGCACGAAAGACTGGAATCAACGCATCAAACGGAACGCGAATATTAATCCAGTTATCTTTTTCGGTATCGAAGGAATAGCAGTAGGAAATACCATCCCATCTCGCTTCGTTGCGAAGGATAAATTTATAGCGCTGGCCATCTCCTTTGACACGCAATTCGATCCCCTCATACCCCATCAAATTTATCGCAGGCTCAAAGTTGCGGGTACGAACAGAAACAAAGCCACCAGAATTTGCTGTTGATACATTGCCAGTAAATAGCGCTGCATTGTCTATGATGCGGATAGAACTTTCACTGACGCCACCCATCACAACATCATCCACAGCACCCCAGGTTTCTTTCAAGTTGTCTTTGGGGTTTTTGAAATCGAATAGCAGTTTTTCGTCAGTTGATGCAGTTTGTAGGTGTTCGGCAGCAACTTGCACTAAGTTCTTGATACCCTGATAGTCTACAATTTCAGGGCTATCCACAACTTCTGGCATATAGAATTTAATGCCCTGATAGTATTTAGCACGGTCAGGAGTATCGCCTTCAACGGGTTGTACCCGGACACCTGTGCAACATACAACAGCAGAAACATTGTCCATTAACTTGGGCGTTAATGTTTCTGGAATAGTGATATCTGCCTCGAACAGTTCCACTTTATCACCGAGCATTTCCCTTGCCCTTTGGGCATCTCGGACTAAAGCACGTACCTGATAATTACCCTCTACCAGACGCCTCACCACTCGCTTGCCGACGCCACCTGTTGCTCCAGCAACCAGTATCACTCCCATGCTTTTTTCTCCATCCTGGTTAGCTTTTTTCTGATGGGTAGAACCTGCGAAGAGTCGTTGCAGACAGTTAAGGAAAGGAATGACCTCAAAATAGGTCAGGGTTTTTACAAATCTTCCCGCGTCCCATTGGGAGCGATTTTGTTCAGTCACAACGGCATCCTCCCTGTTTTCTTTCAGTGTATCGAAATGTATCGGTATTCTCAGGCACTACCGGGACGAAAGCCTTTAACTTCACTCATGAATAGATATAGATAATGAGGCATATATCAGAAAGGCGATCGCTAGTTTCTCACATAAGCGATCGCCCGGTCTACCTACGAACGAAAAAGGAAGGGAGATAAGACCCTTACTTGTCACTCGCTACAGAGTAACAGCTACTACTGTCTGTTTTCATCTATCAGGTGACAGAGATTTTGAATAATTCGGAATTCGGAATTCGGAATTCGGAATTGATAGCCAGATGGGAATTTAAACTCCAACTGACTATAGGCAACTGAGTGTGGTCATAAAGTTGGTTGAGACTGGCGCTCCTGACGCGGGAAGAAAGAAAATTTTCGGCACCAGAACTCAGCAACTGTTTTTGACCGCACCCCTCAAAAACTGAGACACAGTTGCACATAATCCGCTTGTTCCCCTAAATCTACAGACCCAGCCATACTATTGACAAGTTTTAATTTGGAATCTCGCCGCTGATCAGAAATGTCTAAATGTCGGCCATCAAACGCCAACCATTGTTGAAATACCTCGACCCGACCATCGTTAGGGTTAACCACTTGATAAACTCGTACTCGGTTCAAACTCTTGCCCTTACGACCGATACAGGTCATTCCATAGCCGATTTTATCCAATAAGCGTCTAACAATCGTGATCGGAGTAGAATTCTTCGCTAATCCAATTCCCAATGTCGTTTTGATGGAAGCACGGTTAGAAAGTGCGAGTGCCGACATTGCTCTCAAGTCTTCATCGGTGTTTTTTAACTCTCTACCCTCATCTTTTAAGAGTACCGGAATTCCTAAGAGTTCCATCGTCCCTACAGCAGCACCGAGTTGAGAACGGTTGAAATCCGGTAAAAAGATACTGCCACCTCCCAACTGAATGAGTCGGCGTGCCAGAGCAGCATCTCTTTGCGCTAGCTGTTCTCGACCGAAGGTGAGAAAGTAATGAAGCAGAAGTTTCTGGTACCAACCTTCATCATCTTTAACGACAAGTTGAGGGGTGACGGGGATACCATAGCGTAGCTTTAACTCATGCTTACGGAGTACTCGCCGTTGCTCAAGTGTCTTTACTAAGCGTTTTTGCAAGGCTTGATACTGTCTATCGCTAAGGTCTTCACTACTTGCGATCGCTTCACACTCTACTTGATAATTTTGGTCTCTTACGGCTGCGATCGCAACCGTCAGTGCATTTGTTTTAACCCTCGTAGATTTTGGATTTTGGATTTTGGATTTTGGATTGCTGTTCTCGGCAACTGCCTCAATCGGAGAGACTTCAATAATGTGATGGCCTTCGTTACGAAGTGCTGCGAGTACCGATTCTCGATACTGAAGCATCGCAGCATTATGCCGGACTGCCATCTTCGCCCAACACAATAACGATTCTGCCTGAAAGCCCATTTCTAAGTCATCAAGTGCATCAAAATCAGATTGTTGCAGCAACCGGATATTGAGCTGAGTCAGATTCTGAGAAGAGGTGAGTAAGGCAGGAATTGAGGTGGAACCATTGCCTACGCGATTAAATCCATAAGGCGCTACCCAGAGGAAGCGAGGCACATTTTCACGGACACGTCCTAACGCCTGACGCACTGAATTCTCACTTTGCACGCCTTGAGCAATGCCCCAAACCGAGGTGAAATGCCCTTGAATCTCAATGCTCACCCCCGTTTCAATCGCTGGGCTTGCCAAGATAATGTCATAGTTCGGCAAAATGCGATCGAGATTTGTCATGCATCCGTATGCCGGATGGGTGGGTTCAGATAAAGATTCTGAATCAATTCGCAGTATCTTGGCTTGAGGAAATTGTTGTTGCAGGTAAGCCTCCAGAGTGCAAGTACTCCAATGGCTTCCCCGCTTCTGAGCCGAAAGACAGACAAACGGTTTCCCACCTTCTCTAATATGTCTTTCTAAATCTTTGACAAGTCTTTCTGGAGTGTTATCGGTATAGCTGTGGACTCGCCAAGATTCATCAGTTCCAGGTTTCCAGTCATTCTGAATAATGAACGGTTTTAGGGGTACTCCAGAGAGGGAAATTAAGTAATCTATCGCAACATCGCTCAAGTCCGCATCGGCAACAAAAACTTGTCCGTCGCCTCCCAACACATTCTGCATCAGGGTTTTCAAGGACTTAAGGATGGCAACCCGATTGCTACTACAAGTACTCGAATCTAACCCATGCCAGAGGACTTGTTCGACTTCATCAATAATTACGACCCCATCCGACCAATGGGAAGCATTAAAGCGAGCTTGAGAATCGGGATGCAATGAGTCAAGACAAAGACCATATCCTAATACTGCTTTACTGTCCGAGTCGCGTACCTCAGTGACATAGTTGAGTCCAAAGCGTTGACACAGAGACTCTACTAGTCGGACTCGATGACCGATAACTAAAACCCACTGTTTGCGATCAAGAGATTGTTTAACAATACTCTCTAAAAATAGGGTCTTGCCAGTACCTTTAGGAGACTTAATTCCAATGAGTTGAGCATCTTCAGGAATGGAGAGTTCTCCCAAATAGCGAGTATTGACTTGGATATCAGGAGGATAGGTAAGGGACGTCAAAGATTGAGCTTTCCAAGTATCGAGGGGTACTGCGACTTGGTAAGCCTTGTCAAATGCAGCTTGAGTGTGAGCAGCGATTAAATCATCTACGCCTTTCCCTTGCTCTGAATTCCAAGTAATAATCTTGACAAAACAATCTTGTCGTGATGTTAGATGTCCTAACTGTCGGATAGCAGCATTGACTGCCTTGATGGTTTTGGGTTTAGAGTCTTGGTCGAAGGCGAGATAAATTTCTCGACCTGGGGTTGCTAGTTTGAGAAGCTGAGGGATGAGGCGAGATTTACCAATGCGATTTCCCTGTTCGTCTCGCGGGACACGATAGCCGCCAAATATTCCGGATAAACCGATCGCAGCATAACCGGCTGTGAGTAATGCTCCGGCCTTCTTGGCTCCCTCAGTAATGCATAAGGGAATTTCTGGGTGATTAATCAGCCATTGCCAGAAGCCCTGATCAGGTTGATTTGAGTCAATTTCTTCGGGGAGTACGGTGAGAGAATAGCGATCGGCAATGCGGTACCACAAGTGGAGGGGAACGCGCAGAGCAAAAACTCCTGTCGGCGCGAGGGGAGGATGTTCGTACTTAATCAGCTTTCCAGCGCCAACGCTGCGGCGGGGTTGGCTGGGTTTAAAACAGCCCCAAAGGTCATCGCTGAGAGTGAGCAAGTCAATCCCGGAACACCACCAGCCCCCCTGTTCTGTATGTTCGTAACGTTTGAGAATATGGTTGCTCACGCGACCATCATTTCGTCGAGGGAGTGCATCGGCGTAGAGTAAATAGTCTGATGGACAAGTGCCGTTTAAGGGTATAACGTTAAGGCGGGTTAGCTGGTCATCGACACAAGCTTCGCCCCACTCTTGGAGATGATTCACAGCGTCAGAGATAGCGTTGGTCATTGAGAGTCCATCCTGAATCCACTACATCTAGTAGGTAAAGTGAGGATTTTAGGAAAGGAACACTAATTATAGTTCTTGTTGACCAACGTTGAAACTTTGTGTCATTAGTCATTAGTCTTTTGTCCTTGGTCACTAATGATCGATGAGTGACGTGTTAGCGCAGGCGAAGTTGCGTCCACCCCTCCCGTACTTGAGCCGAGGGATGAGCTTAAAGGTAGCTAGGCGATCGCATTTCTCGCTGACTATACTGGATTTCTGCTCCAGCCTGTTAAAATCTACTTCTAGATAGTTATGAATTGGTGCATCGACCACTCCGAGATGAGAGGTGAAGTTTCTATCTGCTCGGATAAAACTTCTGAGATATCGCTCCGGAAACACTCGATGCTACCGAGAAGTTGGCGGCGTTACTGGCAGCTTGGAATGGCGTTGGGGATAGGGGGTGGGATGTTGATGCCGTGCGATCGCACCCTTGCCCAAAGCATTATTTTAGATGGAACCCTAGGCCCAGCAGGAACGTTGACCGGGCCGCGTTACATTATCCCCCAAGGAGTCGGTCAAACTGTTGATACCAATCTCTTTCACAGCTTTTTTCAATTTGGACTGCTTGCAGGGGAGAGAGTTGATTTTGCCAGCGCTGCCAATATTAGGAATATCCTCGTTCGCGTCACAGGCGGTTCGCCCTCTTTAATTGATGGGCGAATTTCCACCCAGAGTAACAGTGTCAATCTTTTCTTAATCAATCCCAGTGGCATTCAATTTGGTGCAAATGCCCAACTACAGGTAGGTGGCCCAACTAGAGGTTCATTTGTGGCAACAACTGCTGATACGCTCGTGTGGACCAATGGCGAACAGTTTAGTGCCACCAATCCCGGTGGAGCGAATAGCTTATTAACACTTATCGGCGATCCAGGTGGATTTCTCTATCAATTGAAACAGCCTGCACCAATTGTAACTTCCAGTAACGGGCTGGGTTTAGCTAACAGGCAGAGTTTGTTGCTGCTGGGTGGGGATGTCAAGTTGGACGGCTCATTTTTGGTAGTGCCAGGAGGCAAAGTTGAGTTAGGGGGATTATCAGCACCCGGAACAGTGCAGCTAAATACTGATGACAACAATCTCAGCTTAAATTTTCCCAATAATGTAGCGCGAGCCGATGTATTTCTCACCAATGGCTCTGCTGTTCTTGTAGCTGCGGGGGGTGGCGGTAGTATTGCGGTTAATAGTCGTAACCTAACTCTTTCGGGAGAAAGTCTGCTTTCTGCTGGAATCAGGTCAGGTTTGGGAACAGTTGACGCTAATGCAGGAAATATTGAGATCAATGCCACCGACACTGTAACCCTTGACGGAACAGGTTCCACTGTTTTGCCCGGCATCATTAATGCAGCAGATGAGACTGGAACCCCAGGAGATATAGTCATCAATACAGGTTCCCTCAACATGATCGGTACTGCCTGGATAAGCTCTTTCACTGAAGGACAAGGTAATGCTGGAAGCGTGATTGTTCGAGCCAGGGCTGCGGTTTCGATTTCGGGTGACAGTAGTAGAATAACCAACACAGTAAGAGCTTCAGGTATAGGAAATGGGGCGGGAATTGATATCCAGGCGCGATCACTGTTTTTGTCCGAGGGTGCTTTCATAAGTAGCAGCACGTTCGGACAAGGAAACGCTGGCAATATTCAAATCGATGTTTCTGATTCTGTTTCTCTCAAGGGTGGCTCTTATGTTGAATCTATCAGTGCCGGACAGGGTAATGCAGGGAATGTGACCATTACTGCTGGTGGTGAAGTGGCATTGGATGGAATAGGCAAAGATGGCACTGTTAGTTACATTTCTACGGGTGTGGCAACAACACAGATACCAGGATTCACGGGAGAGCGCAAAGGGGGTGACATTACTATCCAAGCGCGGTCACTCACTCTCACCAATGGCGCTCGACTAGATAGCACTCTTCTAGGACGGGGGAATGCTGGCAATGTGAAAATTAAGGTGAGCGAGACGGTCACGTTTGACGGTCAGGCTAACAATGGATTCTCCAGTGGAGTTGACAGCCGAGTGGCACCAGGAGTAGAGGGCAATGGAGGTAACATTGAGATTAGCACAGGGTCGCTGTTCATCACCAATGGTGGTTACCTGAGTGCGAGTACTTCTGGACAAGGGAATGCGGGTCGTATCACCATCAACGCTAGCGATACGGTGCTAGTTGACGGAGTTGGCAGCAATGGCATATCCAGTGAAATTCGTAGCACGGTGGAATCCACAGGTAAGGGCAAAGGCAGTAACATTGACATCACTACCGGGTCTCTGTTTGTCACCAATGGCGCTCTTCTGATTGCTAGTACCTTTGCACAGGGAGACGCAGGTAGTGTGACCATTCGCGCTAGCGATACGGTGCGATTTAGCGGCGTGGGCAGCAATGAACGAAACAGTGGAGCATCCAGTACGGTAGAACCCACAGGCATCGGCAACGGCGGTGGCATTGATATCACTACAGGGTCTCTGTTCGTCACCGATGGCGGTCAACTGAATGCCACTACTAGAGGGCAAGGAGCAGCAGGCAATATTACGATCCGCGCTAGGGATACGGTGCGTTTTGAGGGCGTGGGCAGCAATGGACGAAACAGTGGAGCATCCACTGTGATGATGGGATCTGCATCTCCAAAAAAAGGCGAGGGCGGTGACATTGATATCACCACAGGGTCTCTGTTCGTCACTGATGGCGCTTTTCTGGCTGCCAGCACCGAAGGAGAGGGAGACGCAGGCAATGTTACCATTCGCGCTAGTGATACGGTGCGATTTGACGGCGTGGGCAATGGTTTCTCCAGTGGAGTTTACAGCTCAGTAGCATCCAGAGGTAACGGCAACGGCGGTGGTATTGATATCTCGACCAATTCACTGTTCTTCCTTACTAATGGGGCTGTTGTGAATGCCAGCACCTTTGGACGGGGGAATGCTGGTACAGTCACGATTAATGCCCGTGATACGGTTTCCCTTGAGAGAGGAAGTAAGGTTGCCAGTTTCGTGGGAGAAGAAGCTGTGGGTGATGGTGGTGACATTGACATCACCACGGGTTCTCTGTTCGTCACTGATCGGGCTTTTGTGGATGCCAGCACCGATGGACGGGGGAATGCTGGCAAAGTCACGATTAATGCCCGTGATACGGTTTCCCTTGAGAGAGGAAGTGGGGTTGCCAGTTTGGTGGGAGAAGGAGCTGTGGGTGATGGTGGTGACATTGTGATTAACACCGGCTCGCTTTCCTTGACAGACGCCTTCATCTCTTCTACAAGTTTAGGAACAGGCATTGCCGGTGACATCACCATCCAGACGACACAAAACTTAGAACTTGATCGCTCACTAATCGACTCTACTACGCGATCGGGTAACGGTGGCGATATCAGCTTGGAAGTAGGGGATTTATTACTGATGCGTAATAGCAGCCTGATTTCTACTGAAGCGGGCACAGCGCTTGCGGGTGGAAATGGTGGCAACATTAGGATTAAAGCTGACTTCGTGGTTGCTGTCCCAACAGAAGATAGTGATATTGTTGCCAATGCCTATGAAGGGAAGGGAGGTAATATCAACATCACCACTCAGGGCATCTTTGGCTTAGAGTTTCGAGAAAACTTGACTCCGCTCAGCGATATCACAGCGAGTTCTGAATTGGGTGTAGATGGTGAATTTCAGCTTGATCTGTTGACCAATGTTGACCCAACGCGGGGGTTAGCTGAGTTGCCTAGTAACGTGGTGGATGCCTCACAGCAAATTGACCGTCGCTGCACACCTGCTGACCAAACGGCAAGGGACAACAGCTTTACTATTACAGGTCGTGGTGGTTTGCCACCCAGTCCTAACGACTTGTTACAGGGTGAGTCAGTAGTCACGAATTGGGTGACGCTTGACTCTGATGTTGAAAATAAAACTCCTGTAACTCCTGCAACACCCAAGAGTTCCGCTCCCAGACAGCTTGTGGAAGCTCAAGGGTGGCACTTCAACGAGAAAGGCCAGGTTGTCCTCACAGCTTCAGCACCGAAAGTAACACCACATGGAGAGTGGCTTGGGGAAGCCAACTGCAATACTCGGGTTGAGTAGCAATTGTGCAGAAACTTACGTGCTTTGCTGAAAACTTCTGCTGGCAAGCCTTCTAGGAATCAACATTTTTCTCCTCAAAAGCAATATCATATACTCGCCAAAAAAGCAATGAGCCAACAAGAATTGAACCTAATTCTCGAAAAGTTGCGTGATTTTTCTTGGGGAAGTACACCAGAGGAGATGCGTCGCAACTTCAGTAGTGGCTTTACACTGCCTCCTCATCCAAGCGCCATCGTCGAAGCAGTTGATGCTAATGGAGTTCCTGCCGACTGGATTACCACACCGAACTCAGCCCCAGACCGAGTAATTCTTTATTTACATGGTGGTGGCTTTGTGGTTGGTTCTCGTGAAACCTATCGGCGTATCGCCAGTGATCTTTCACAAGCCACTGCTGCTAAAGTTCTGTTGATTGACTATCGCCTCGCACCCGAACATCCCTATCCAGCAGCTTTAGAAGACGCTGTGACGGCATATCAATGGTTAATCAACGAGTGCGGTTTGGAGTCTCGTTACATAGCGATCGCAGGAGACTCTGCCGGAGGAAACTTAGTTATCAATACTTTAGTTTCATTGAGAAATGCTGAAGAAGCATTACCCAGTGCCGCCTTTGTCATCTCACCTTATGTGGATCTCGCCAGAACTGGTAAAACCTTTCAAACAAAAGCCCAAGTTGATTTATTAGTAACCCATGAGTTACTTAAAACTATCAATGCTATGTATTTACCTAGCGGTGATTTCCAAAATCCTAGTGTTTCGCCCTTATATGCCGATTTGTCAAAGCTACCGCCAATGTTAATTCACGTTGGCACTGAAGAAATTCTGCTCGATGATGCACTACGACTGGCAAGGCAAGCCGCGTTAGCTGATGTGGCGGTAGAACTTAAGGTTTGGTCAGGGATGATTCACTGTCTGCATTTATTTGCTCCCATGCTCAGTGAAGGACAACAAGCCATTTATGAAGCTGGAGCTTTTTTAAAGCAGCATCTTAAAATTATTAGTTAAGTTTATTTGCCGCTTAACCGCAAAACTCAAATCCCAGCCGACTTGACATAAGTGACAGCAAGGGGTGTAATCTTTTGCTCTACTTGAGTAATGACAAAGCGGTCAAAGTCAGTCCACACTCTAGGTTGACCAAAGACACAAGGTTGCAAAATTCCCCATAACTGACCGTCTTGGCGCAGATGAGCATGAATTAAGGCTCTATGCCCAAAGTTTTCTCGCTCGAAATCCCGGTTAACAACCTCTGGGCTAGCTGTCTCCACATCTTCAACAAATATAGACGGTTCAGTACGCAATGCTGCGGCAAAAAGTGGGTCTTCTTGGGGTAGAGCTTCTGGTTCTGCTTTCCACTCCGAGTCAGTGACATCGGGATATTGAGGACTGCTGAGCCAGCAAAAGGGTATCTTACCGATTTTAGTGTGGGGGTTACGCAGGTAAAGAAAACAGCGATCGCACTGCAATACCTCAACTAAAGCTGGCAGTAAAGCGGAAAAGACAGCATCGGGTTCGCTGTCAGGGGTCAAAATTTTTTCTAAAACATCAGGTAGAGCTTGGTCAGTCATGAAATTGCGATCGTCACGTTCTGACACTAATCAAAACTTGCCCGTTATCAGCCGACAACCCACTTATGGCGTAAACTTTGGTGTAAGAAAAGACCAATCCTCTCTTTAAGGCTTCGAGCCTGTTATTGATGCTGCAATTTCAACCCCCTGGCTTTGGAGAAAAGGTTGTCACTACTTCCTTGGGTTCAATGATGTACTACACTCCAGTTGCCCCACCCTGGACGGGAGAAAGTTTAACAGAAGCCTTACCCCCGCTCGTTTTCTTACACAATTTTGGGGGTGGAGCTTCGGCTTACGAGTGGTCGAAAGTCTATCCCGCCTTTGCTTCAACTCACCACATCATTGCTCCTGATTTGATTGGCTGGGGGCAATCCGCTCACCCGATTCGAGATTACCAAATCAGTGATTATTTAACGACACTAGCGGAATTTCTTTCACAAGTCGCAGATTCTCCAGTTCCTGTGGTGGCATCGTCTCTCACTGGTGGTATAGTCATTCGGCTTGCCATTGAACGCCCGGAATTGTTCAAGGCGCTGTTTCTGGTGTGTCCATCAGGCTTTGCGGATTTTGGGCAGGATGCTGGACGCAGGCTTCCTCTCAATGTGATTAGAATACCGTTTTTAAACAATCTGATTTATACGCTGGGAGCTACGAATGAAGCAGCAGTGAGTAACTTTCTCGTGCAGTTTCTCTTCGCCAAACCGGAACGGGTATCGGCAGAAATGGTAGAGGCTTATTTAGCCTCAGCACAACAACCCAATGCAGAATATGCGGCCTTGGCTTTTTTGAGAGGCGACCTTTACTTCGATTTGTCGTTATACATTCCGCAACTAACGGTGCCAACGGTGATGTTTTGGGGAGAACAGGCTCTGTTTACTCGCAAAACATCGGGACAGCGTTTGGCTGCACTGAACCTAAAAGCGATTCAAGGGTTTGAGGTCATTGCGGGAACTGGAGTACTACCGCATTTAGAGCAACCGGAGGTGGTGATTGGGTTATTGGAGCGTTATATGCAGTCTCTAGGAAGGCAGGGATAAAAGCTCAAGCTAGAAAAGCGATCGCATTCTCCAAAAGTCAGTTTCCTTGATTTGGCAGCGATTTGGATGGAGTACAGTGTTAAAAACTGTCGTTGGTTAGGGATTGTGACAAATTCGACTAAGCCAGGTGTTGTTATAGTTGCAAAGTTTTGAAAAAACTTGAATTTTGTATCTGATACGAATTTTGTCACTGATACTAGGCATATTACACAAGGGAGCACGAGAAATAGTGCTTCTCAAAGCGGAGCAAATTTATCGTGAGTAACCAATTGCTTTGAAGTTGACCCATAAGTCGTGAATCTCTCAAACGCGCCTTTACAGGTTAAGGCTTGGAGAACCGGACACAGCCTATAGCTCAACTTCTGACCTACCCTGTTGTCACTCAATCAATTGGAAAAGTCCCATTCACTAAAGGAGCGACGGATGGCTTTAAAGCTCAAAATTATTGAAGATACCATCCTCAAACAGCAACCCGTAGACAGTAACCAACTTACTAACCCTGAAGACACCTATAGTCTTAGAAAAGGGACAGAGTTAGACCTGCACAGTTGGGACCCTAAGGATGGACAGCCCCACCATATCCGGGTTGCTTTTGCCAAAGACAGATTCAACAACAAAAATACCTGGTATATTTTCACCAATCACGTCCAGATTTGGGACGGCGAAACCGTCTTGCTGCCAAAGCCCTCTCCACCAGGCTCCACCCAAATCCTTTACGATGTTCGTTCTTGCTCAACTCATGTGGTGCGGGGACTCGACAAGCAAGTCATTGATGAGATGAATGTCATCTCTGGCAACATACTGGTCAGTTTTGAAAACTTGAATGTACGTCTAGGCAGTGCTGTCTGGCCTTTTCTTCAGCCGGGAGCCAAAACAGCGCTTGAGCGGGCGATTCGAGACCGTGGCGTGCCGATGATTGTTAATTCATGTTATCGAACCATTGCCCAGCAGCTAATTTTGTTCAACCACTATCGGGCAGGGGGTCGGTGCGGCATTCAACTGGCTGCCCGTCCACCTCGAAGCAATCACCAAAGTGGTTTGGCGATTGATATCGAAGACGTTTTTGGCTGGAAACCTCACCTAGAAAGGTATGGCTGGAGGTGGTTTGGTCCTGCGGATTATCCTCACTTTGATTATGTCTGGGGAGGTCGTGACATTAGGAACACAGCAGTGCTGGCATTTCAACGGGTTTGGAATCGATACAATCCTAATGACCGTATTGCAGAAGATGGGGGGTATGGCCCTTCAACGGAAAGACGATTAAACAGGAGTCCCATCGGTGGATTTGGGGAAGTTTGGCTGGGCTTCGAGATCCTGCGGTTAACCAATCCCTACATGCAGGGTGACAGCGTTCGCAAGGTACAGCAGGCCTTAGCGAGAGCTAACGTTAAAGTTGGTGTGGATGGTGTATTTGGACCAGGAACCCAGGAAGCAGTTCGGCAGTTTCAAAGGGCTAAAGGCTTGATTGCTGATGGTATTGTCGGGCCTGCTACTTTGGTCAATTTAGGGTTGGTGGGTTTAGTTTCATCAACTCCAACACCAGCGCCAACACCAGCGCCAACACCAGCGCCAACACCAGCCCCAACGCCAACTCCAACTCCGTCTCCACCAGCAACGACAGTCAAACGCATCTTTGTTTCTGCGGGTCATGACCTCAAAGACCCTGGAATTGTTGCTTTAGGAACCACGGAAGCTGAGGAAATGATTCTCACCCGTAACGCACTGGTGAAGGAACTCCAGTCAAGGGGAGTAGAATTTATGACTGTACCTGACAACCTTGACTTGAAAGGCACGATAAGCTGGATTAACGATCGCATACTTCCCAATGATGTTGCGATCGAACTGGACGGTAATGCGTTTAATGGCTCTGTCAGAGGGACGGAAGTATTTTACATTGATGGAAATGAGGAACGAAAAAAAGATGCCCAAATGGTACTAGAGGCGTTCCTTAAAAAAGTTCCAGAACTTCGTCTGGGAAAACCCCTCTCTCGTGGTGTTAAGCCAGATACCTTAAGTGCAAAAAATCAGCTACCCTTTTGTCGTGAAATCGGGGGTTCTTCTCTCATTTTCAATCTGTGTTTTCTGGACAATCCGGAAGACTTAAAATTACTGCAAAACAATCGCGATCGCTTTGCTCAAGGTTTAGCAGATGGATTGATTCAATGGAGTGGTCAAACAGCCAGAACAGATCGACCTTCATCGAATTTCCAACCCATTAACATTAAAATCCACAATCGTGACCATGAAGAAAAGGGAATTCTCGTTAATGGAAATTCTTTTATTCCTGCTGACCTTGTTGAGAGCTTGGACATTAACCTAGCTGAAGCCTCTGATATTCGCCAAATTAGTTACGGCAATGTCGTATACGTTAAAGCCGTCGATCTGCAACCGTTTAATATTTCTGTAGGGTGGGATAACGAGACAAAAACTGTATTGATGAGTACAGCACCTCAAGTTGACCTTGACAACTCAGACAAAATTATCTGGTTTGGGAATGCGGAAGAAAAAGACCTGAAAAACTTCATCACGAGTAATAATCCAGAGGCTCTAAAGCAGTTTCCAGACATCGCAAAGATTTACATTGAAGAGGCGGAAAAGGAAGAAGTTAATCACGACATTGCTTTTTGTCAGATGTGTTTAACGACGAATTTCTTACGCTTTGGCGATGTGTTAAAACCCGAACAGAATAATTTCGGTGGTATTGGTTCAGCAAATAGCGATCCTGCGGGTGCTTCCTTTCCCGATGTGAGAACGGGAGTGAAAGCTCACATTCAGCATCTTAAAGCTTATGGAACAACTACACCCATTGAACATCCGCCAATTGTCAGTCCTCGTTTTCAGTTTGTTACACGAGGAATTGCTCCCTCCGTTTATGATCTGAGTCGGCGCTGGAGTCCTGATCCAGAGTACGGCACTAAAATTATGGCTTTGGTACAACGACTTAATGGAGTCGTTGCTCCTGTAGAGGAAACTGCTCAATCCTTTTTCAATCGCCTTACCCGTACAGCAGTGGCGATGGATAGTGATGGGGCAAGTACTCAGTGTGCTTTGTAAAAGGGGAAGGGTAAAAATAAGCCCTGGCGATTGGAAAGATACCGTTGGCGATATTAACGAGAGGTCTAACCTCTCACGTATTCAAACCTCCAATTGTCCGCGCTGTAGAGGCAGGTTTTGTGTCTGTCTTTGTTGTTATGGGGCATCCACAAGGGATGCCCCTACAATGTCCGGGTTTCGGGTATGACGCCTCATGACACGCAATGCTTTTATGCCCTACATATAGAGGCTGGCTTCCTGATAGGAAGGATATCGTGGAGTAAAGGAAAATTGTTGCATCGGGATTCCATCTCTTCTCATGTGGGCTTACATTCAGCAGAAGGTTTGGCGGAGGCTGAGTCGCAAAAGTCGGCGGTTGTGTAAAGTAACCTTAGTTGTGGTGCTGTTGGGGCTAGTTGTTCGATCGCTTCCTTATCTTGCGCCGATTCGTGCTACTGATTTAGTTCAAGATCGACGTGCGGTTGAATTTAGCGATCGCAATCATCTCCCTTTAGGTACGATACTGAGTCGCGACCAAGACCATACCGCAACAACGCCCCTTAGTCAAGTTTCTCCCGATTTTATTCACGCTATTTTAGCGGCAGAAGATGGGAAGTTTTACCATCATGGTGCCTTGGAAATGCGGGCGATTGTGCGATCGCTGATCAATGCCATTCAAGTCGGCCGCATTACAAGTGGTGCTTCTACGATTACCATGCAACTGGCACGGATGCTCGACCCCGCACCTCGCACGCTATCGGCAAAAATCGATGAGGTTTGGTTATCTTGGCGCTTAGTTGCAGGGATGAATAAAGATGAAATCTTGCAAGCCTACATTAACCGACTCCCAATGGGGGGAAATATCTACGGGATTGAAGCTGCCTCCCGGATTTACTTTGGGATGCCAGCTTCTGAGCTCAATCTGGCTCAAGCGAGTTTACTTGCTGCCATACCCAACAATCCCGTTTATCTCAATCCCTACGAATATTGGCAACCCCTAAAACGGCGGCAGCGATACGTCCTCAATCGGATGGTGAAAGATAAGTACATCACCCGTGAACAAGCTAATCGCGCCTATCAAGAAGAAATCGCACTCCAGTCTCGACAGCAAGGCATTATCGCTGCTCCTCATTTTCTATTTTGGTTAGCCAATCAACTGCCCAAAGACCATCCATCTTACATCCAAACGACTCTAGATCGACCCTTACAGCAGTTTGTGGAAGCGCAGGTGCAGCAAGTGATACGCCTCCTCGCTTCTAACAATGTCCATCATGCGGCGGCTTTAGTAATTGACAATCATACGGGTGAAGTCTTAGCTTATGTTGGCTCTCCCGATTACTTCGCCCAAGCGCAATTAGGTGGAAATGATGGGGTACAGGCACTGCGTCAACCCGGTTCCACCCTTAAACCTTTCCTCTATCAATTAGCTTTAGAAAAGCGAGTGATTCGCCCCAACACGGTGTTAGCCGATGTCCCAACTCATTACGCGATTCCTGGGGCTAAACTTTACAGTCCTACGGATTATAGCCAAACTTTTCAAGGACCAGTGCGGGTTCGGGTTGCCTTAGCCAATTCTCTCAATATTCCAGCGGTGCGGGTATTGGAACAGGTGGGTGTACCCAATTTTCTAGAGCGTTTGCATCAACTAGGATTTGAGCATTTAACTCATCCCCCAGATTATTACGGATTGGGATTAAGTTTAGGGAGTGGTGAAGTTAATCTCTGGGAACTCGCTCGTGCTTATGTGGTTTTAGCGAATCAAGGAGAGTTTAAGCCGATTGTGGCTTGGAAAACAGGGAACAGGGAACAGGGAACAGGGAACAGGGAGCAGGGGAAAGGAGGAGAATTTTTAACCTTCAACCCTTCAACCTTCAACCTTCAACCTTCAACCTTCAACCTTCAACCTTCAACCCTCAAACCTTCAACTCCTTCGACTTGGGCATTGATTACGGATATGCTCAGTGATGCTCATGCTCGTGCTAAGGCATTTGGTGTTGATTCTGTACTCAATTTACCGTTTCCAGCAGCGGTAAAGACGGGGACTTCCTCAAATTTTCGGGATACTTGGACTGTGGGGTTTACCACTGACTACACCGTTGCCACTTGGGTAGGGAATTTTGATGGCTCACCGATGCAACAAGTTTCTGGGGTGATGGGGGCTGCTCCTCTGTGGAACCGGATTATGTTACACCTGCATGAGAAGCAGGAGCCTAGTGCTTTTGAGCCTCCGGCTGGTTTGGTGCAAGAACCCATCTGTGCTCTTTCTGGATTGCGGCCGACTCCGGCTTGTCCTTCTGTGGTGCAGGAATATTTTTATCCGGAAGATTTAAGTGAGTACAATAGCACATCGGATACTTTTTATCAAGTGGTAGCGCCAGGAAGTGATGGGCAATCTCCGCAGTATCGGCTGAATTTACCGGAGGAATATAATGAGTGGTTGGCGATGCGATCGCAACCCATTTTACCTTCGAGTCAACTCCAGATTATCTCTCCGGGTAATGGAAGTGTGTTTCTGCTATACCCGACACAATCAGCAGCAGCTCAACGTTTGGAGTTTAAGTTAGCGGCTACACCGAGTCAGCCTGTAGAGTGGTGGCTCAATGGGCAAAAGTTGGCGACTGATTCATCGAACTCTTTTTTCTGGCCCATAAGTGCAGGGAATTGGACATTGGAAGCGAAAAGTGATGAGATGAGCGATCGCGTAATGTTTGAGGTGAAGTTAGCACAAAATCGTACCACTCGTCGGGGTTTCTCAGTTGCAGCACCTCAAAAAACTACAGATAAAGAGAGATAGCTCAAGAATCAGCGATCAAACGTCTAAGATAAATTTATTGTGGGACGGGCATCTTGCCCGTCTATTGCAAGATGACTAATGAGACGCAAAAACCATTTGAGGAGCAAGAGATCGCTCACCGTCTGCATCCATCACTTTACCTATCCCTAAAAATTCTCCATTGTCCTGATGCACTCGTAGAGGATGTCCCAGGCAGTCACTGGAGGTATCCGACCACGAGATGCGCTGTCCCAAGCACCAGCGATGAGCATCTTGAGAAGATAAGGTGACCGCTTGTAGATGCTGCAAAGCATCTACGGGAGGAATCGGCTCAAACGTCTTGTCTTGAACTTGTGCTTCCAATTCCTCTAACGTCAAACTATCGACCAAATTAAAGCCACTGCTGCGGGTACGAATTAAAGAGGCTAACGTACCACCTGTATTCAACAAGTCTCCCAAATCCCGCGCGATCGCACGAATATAGGTTCCCGAACCACAAGCGATTGCCACCTCCAGTTCCGGAAACTCCCCTGAATGCCAATTCAAAACTTTGATTTGATGCACTTCTACCGTCCGTACTGGCACTTCAGTTGTTTCACCAGCTCTGGCTAACTCATACAGACGTTTTCCCTGTACCTGAATCGCGCTGTACATGGGTGGCACTTGCTGAATCTTTCCCTCAAACTGGCGCAATAATGGTAAAACATCTTCAAGCGTCAATGCAGATGCGGATTGAGTCGCAACAACCTCTCCTTCCAAATCATCTGTTGTCGTTTTTACCCCCAGGCGAATGGTGGCTCGATAGGCTTTATTTTGCTGCATATACTGCAACAATCGAGTGGCTTTACCCAGTGCTATAGGTAAGACACCCGTAGCGGCTGGATCTAACGTTCCTCCATGTCCCACCCGCTTCAAGCGCAAAATCCGTCGCACTCTGGCAACACAATCATGGGATGTTAATTTAACTGGCTTATTTAAATTCAAAAAACCTTGCACAGTCTGTTTTAAAAATAGGGTGTAGGGGGTAGGGTGTGGGGTGTAGGGGAAGAATGATTTTCATTATGAGCGTTGGGCGCTTTAAATCAGGGGGCTGAATCTGAAAATAAAGTCTACCCAAGAGTAGGGGCACAGCATTGCTGTGCCCTTACCTTTTGTACAGAGCTGAGCCTAACCCAACAGCATGATTTCAAGCAGCCTGTAAATCTTTTAACGTTTTCAGTGCCTCTTCAATGTGACCTTTGAAATTGAACTGGGAGTTAAAAATATGCCGCACAATTCCACTCTTATCAATCACGTAGGTCACTCGACCAGGGAGAAGACCGAGAGTGGAGGGAACCCCATAAAGCTTACGAAGCTGTTTACCCGTATCACTAACCAAAATGAACGGCAAATTGTACTTACTCGCAAATTTCTGATGAGAAGCAGAAGAGTCATCACTGACACCAATCACCTCAGCTCCTGCCTCTTTAAAAACTTCGTAGCTGTCTCGAAAAGCACAAGCTTCGGCTGTACATCCAGGTGTATCGTCTTTGGGATAGAAATACAAAACGACGCTTTTTTTGCCGATGAAATCTTTGAGACTGACAGTTTCTCCAGACTGCGAAGGAAGGGTGAAATCCGGAGCGGTATCTCCAACTTGGACTGGCATAGTTACTGTTTGTTACAAACCTGTGTTTTATCTTAACATTTGGTTAGGGAAAATCAGAAAGCGATCGCTTCTAAGGACTTGTCCCAATACGGCAAAGTTATTTTTGGACAAGCCCTAAGGTTGAGGAGAGACAAGTTGAGGAGAGGGCGTTGGCTCTGGAGTCGCGTTCCCCGTTGGTGTTGCTTGCTTGAGTTGCTCCTCGGTTAGGGACTTCACAAGAAACAAAGGAAGAGGATATTCGCTTAAATATTTAGCATAGGGGGCACTGAGGTACAACCGATATTCGGAATTATTAGCAACATAAGTCTGAAAAAATGCCACGCTCAAAGCTTTCATATAGTCTTTAGCCAGCTCTAAACCTGGACCAAGCACTGAATCTGGTAAGGGGATGTCATTTTCTGATTGTTGCAGTGCAGAAAAGTGTGTTCCTTGTCGAAGCAAAACCAGATATTTATCTGGAGTGGTTAGCCAAGTGAAGGGTCGAATTTGTTCGGGTAGGGCAGGTGCTACGGTATCATCACTGCCGGATACGAGCATGATTGGGGTTTTAATCTCACTAAACTCAGATTTTCCAAAAATCTTACTCCCTACTGGGTTAATTGCGATCGCAGCTTTGATTCGTTCATCAGACAGCTTGTACTCTCGTGCTGGCAGCTCAATCGCTCGACACTGGAGGAGTAGGGATACATTCAACGAGAGATTTGAAGGGTCGCACTCTTTTTGCAACTGCTCAAAATTAATGTCTGCACCAATGAGAGCTAAAGCGGTATAGCCCCCAAACGATTGACCCAAAACACCCACATTTTGCACATTAATTTGCCGCCCATAAGAACGTTGTAGTTCATCGAGCAAAAACTTGATATCCAAAGGTCGGTCAATTAACTCAGCAGGTGTCGTGACTTCACTGGCTAAACCATTCGCTAGATCTTGCAATTGAGCAGCATTACTGCCTGGATGCTCCGGTACCGCAACAGCAAAGCCGTGGGATGCCAAATGAGCAGCTAAATAGGCAAATGTCGTGCGATCTGAACCTAAACCATGAGAAATTACAATTAGGGGTGCAGGACGCCCACTTAATTGAGGGAGGTACAGCTCGACAGGAAAGCGTCGCTGACGACGAGCATCATAAAGAGTCAGCATTTCTTGGGAAGATGGGATTGGGCCCTGTTGCCGCAGGTCCGGCGGCTGGGAGAAAATATTTGCGATCGGGTTCATGGCGATCGAAGTTGAACTTGGCGGTAGTTTGGAGAGTGCTGACTCCTGTTGTGATACCTCCGTTTGAAATTGCTGTTCAACGGCTGTACTGGCTATGCTTGTTTGCTGGATCAGGTTCGATAACTCTTCAATGACTTGCAACCCTTTGGCTGAGTTGATGCGGATGCCATAGGTAGGAAACTTCTCCAGCACGTTCAACAAGGTTAATCCTTCTGGAGAAACAGCTGACTGAATCAACGCTGCCCGAATGGCATAGAAACCGGGTTGTCCTGCTTTGGTTTCAATAATTTGGCCTACTCGCCGTAGGATGATCTCTCCTTGAGAAGAATAGAGAAATTGCGATATGGCTAGGGGTTTGACATCGACGCGAGCGAGTAAAATTTTTCGCAACTGCTCCAGTTGTTTGGCGTCTAAACGGCTGGCGTAAGCGGCTAATTCGCGATCGATGATTCCTTCTTTGGCGTAAGTTGCTAGAGACTTGACAGGGAGAGAAAATTCTATAGGACCATAGGACAAATAAATTCTTTCTGCTCCCTGTGCCACTTGGGGCACCAGTACCGGAACACCTAACAATCCCAGATTTAGAAGGGCAAGCCCCAATCCAGTAGGAAGTTTTCTCCAGTTGAGCGCTGAAATCCAGGGCACTGGTGACCGAGTCAGACCAAAGAAAATTGGGTTGTGAGCACTGATCTCACCTCTGTCTGTTCTTTTCTTGCCAATTTCCCATTCCCAATTCTCCTCTCGGTTACGAAGGTTAAGTTGGAAATAACGCTGCTGCATTCCGGAGTTACCATCAATTCTACCGCCAAGCATCTCTCCTCACCTCACCAATTACCAATCATGAGTAACGCTTTATTTTTTTAATCTACGGAACTTTTAAACATCATCTCATTTCCGTTTCTATTCAGTTCATGATTTTCAATGATACTCCTGAAAAAAATAACAATATTATCTTTATTTTTTAATATACTTCAATTCCTGCAAATTTAAAATCGATTTATTCAGTTATAGATTTTTGTTTCCCTATTTATACTTTTAAGTTCATGAAAGA
>CBKWLJ010000061.1:0-26139 GCA_966675205.1 uncultured bacterium | reverse complement strand
AAAAAAGGTTGAAAAGCTTACTGTAAAACCTTTTTTCCCTTCTGCCTTCTGCCTCTTTACTTCTGCCTTCTTGCACTAGGCTTTATATTTCACAGAGCAACCGTAGGGCTGAGTTACAGGTTTGCTAACGGGTTGGCCATTCTTCACAGCTTTGAGAGCATCTGTCACATAGTTCTCGGCTTTGGAGACATCTGCCTTGTTACTAGAGGAAATGCTGTCAATCGCACCCATGTATGCAAGTTTGCCATCTGGCGCAATGACGAACATATGGGGGGTTGTACGAGCGCTGTAAGTACGACCGATCGTGCCTTCGGAGTCAATCAAGACTGCCGTGGGAGAGGCATTACGGCTCTTGGTGAGTTCGTTTGCCTTGTTACCATCCACATTACCTTGTTGTCCTGGTGCAGAGGAAATAACCGATAGCCAGACAACACCATCACCTGTAGCTGCTTTCTGCAACTTTTGCATATTGCCCGATTCGTAGTGTTTGCGGACAAAAGGACATTCGTGATTCGTCCACTCTAGGACAACGGTTTTGCCCTTGAAATCGCTGAGGTTATGGGTTTTACCGTTGCTATCAACGGCTGTAAAGTTTGGTGCTGGTTCCCCAACACGCGCTACAGTCGCACTTGCCTGAGTCGAGGTGGCTGGCTGGTTGCTGGCAGGTTGAGTACTCGCCTCAGTTTGGCTCGTTGTTGGGTTGGTTGTTTCGGAGTTGGAAGCTGTGGGAGTATTGCTACAAGCCGTAGTGAAAGCGACTAAGGAAGCGATCGCACCAACAAGGAGGCTTTTGTGAAGCATGGATTGTCTCATAACCATTTTGGATTTTGGAGTTTGGATTTTAGATTTTACAACCCTCGCCAGTTGATGGTTTGGGAAATTCAGCCTAAGATGACACCTGTTTTAGGGCGTCTTGCACAGTTGCGGGAGCTAGAACTTGGGGCAGAATTACAGGTTCTCCCTGATTTAGCCCACGCGGATAGAGGACGTAGAGGGGTACACCACTTCGTCCAAACTTGCTCAAAGCCTCGGTGATGGCAGTATCACGGTTTGTCCAATCTGCTTTAACGAGTGCTACTTTTTTTTCTTCAAAGGCAGTAATTACCTCTGGCTGATTGAGCGCAACCCGTTCATTAACTAGGCAGGTAACACACCAAGCAGCAGAAAAGTTGACAAACACGGGCTGATTTGACTGGCGCAGTGCCTCTAATTTTTCAGTTGTATAAGGCTGCCATGCCAAACCTGACTTAGATGAATTGTTAGTTGCCTGAGTACTTGGGGCTGGAGAGTTTCCTACTAAAGGGGTAATGGTTAGGGCTAGGACAAGTGTTGCAAGCGAACCCACCAGGCACACTCGCCGCCATAAATTTCGAGCAGTTTGGGTTTTTTGATAAAGCCATGCCGCAAATGCGATCGCAATTAGCCCAGTCAGTGCCACCGCTAAACCATCTGTTCCTGCCTGAAGTGTCAGCACCCACAGCAACCATGCCACTGCTCCATAGATAGGAAAAGCCAGTAGTTGTTGGAATGTCTCCATCCAGGCTCCCGGTTTGGGTAAATAGCGCCGCAGAGCAGGAGTAAAGCTAATCACCAAATAGGGTAATGCTAAACCAAAACCGAGGGTGAGGAAAATTGCGATCGCGATCAGTGCAGGCTGAGTTAGCGCCACACTCACTGCCGTTGCCATGAAAGGAGCAGTACAGGGAGTTGCCATTACTGTTGCCAGTACTCCGGTGAAAAACTCACCCACATAGCCCGACTTAGAAGCCAATCCCTGCCCAAGTCCCATAATGGAGGCTCCCACCATGAACACTCCAGACAAATTTAGCCCCACAGCAAACAGCACGTATACCATTACGAGGATGAACACAGGTGACTGAAGCTGGAAACCCCAGCCAATCTGCTGCCCCAGTCCTCGTAGTACCAGCAGTACACCAACCATTGTTGCAAAACTCGCCAGCACACCTGCTGTAAACGCAATCCCATGCATCCGAGCTTGTTGAGGACTCTGCTGAGCCTTTTGAGCAACTCCCAAAGCTTTGAGCGATAGCACTGGAAACACGCAGGGCATTAGATTGAGTACAATGCCTCCCAGTAATGCCAGCAGTAGGGTGTTCCAAAAAGAGAAGGGTACAGATGCTGGAGTACTAGCAGGGGAGGTTGTCGCTGAAGCTGCTGCCGCTTGCGCTGCAATGGTAAATGCTTGAGTTGTGGTTTGATTGTCCAATTTTTCTCGCACAACCAGCACGCCCTCAACCTGATCCAGCGAAGCTTGATAACCTCGCGTTACCCGGAGGGACAATCCCTTATCATCAAAGGCAACGGTTTGCTCTGCTGCGTTGGATATTACACCATCTTGATTCGGGAAAAATGAAACTTGCTCAATTCGCCCAGCTTGAAGTTCAGGTGCATTTACCCGCAGCACCAAATCATTTTGCTCTTGCTGGAAAGTCACATTCCAGGGAGAGGGTTGAGGTAGCGCCTGCCTGGTTTTAGCAAATGCATCTGCCCAAGTGGCATCGACAGTAGGAGCATTCGAGGTGACAGGCACAGTCAGAGAAAAGGAGGCTTCTTCGGGTACACACTCCACCTCACAAACCAGCCAAGACGCTTTAGCTTGCAGCGTGATTGGCTGAGTTGTTGGCACATTAGCAGGTGGTGTGATTTCCGTGAGAAGGAGGTTCTCGTCTTTGTATCCAAAATTCATCAACGGGCCGATTGGCATCCGCTCAGGGTAAGGATACACCAAATTTCCTGCCTTAAATCCACTAGGGAGTGTCCAGTCTACCTGAGTGGGAGAGCCGGAGTCACCCGGATTGCGCCAGTAAGTGTGCCAGCCTGGACTAGTTTTAAATTGCAATCCCACCCAGAAGGGAGTACCGGGCTGGATGGTTTTGACTTCGCTGATGAGCTGTACCTCGGTGCGATCGCTTTTAAAGGGCTTTGCCCACACCGATTGAGGGAACCCGCAAAACGAAGCACAGGCGAGGAAGCTTGTTAGGAGAAAGATTACCAACCGATTCAAGATGCGATCGCGTTGGCTGTACTCCTGTTTGCCAGACAGAACTACCAATTTGCTATCCTGCATCTTTAAATTTGCATTATGCGATTTTAGTTACAAAGACCTCTAGAAGGCTGTGAACGATGGCAGCGCTTTTTTAAACTCGCCATCAAGTTTTTACTCTAGTTCCCCAGGTCATCAGTGTAAATCGAGCCTTAGAGTAGGAGTGACAGTCGTATCACTCCTGTAGCTTGTACTTTAACAAATGGTCGGCAATAATTCTGATTCTACGGTGGAAGGCAAAAATAAAGTTGATCGGATATTAAAAAAGGAAACTTGTAGGGGCACGGCAATGCCGTGCCCTTCTTTGGAGAAATTGATATTAACTTAGAAACTAAAAAAGAAAAAAATTCTCGTTTTTCTCTTCTCCTATTTCCCTTACTTCTCCTTAATATTTAGTCCCATTTATGTCGGATACGGTCGTAAATCTCTACATAATCAGCACCAGGATGGTTCCAAGAGTAGTCATACTCCATTCCCTGAATGGCTAACTGTTGAAAATCACCTGGGTGATTATACCACAACTTGAGCGCTCGATCCATCGCCGACTCAAGGGCAGAATGGTCGGTTTGATAGAACACATATCCATTCCGTTCTTCCAAAGGCTTATTCTGGTCGTAATCTCGGTCAAACACCGTATTCACCAGTCCGCCTACTCCTCGCACAATGGGTACAGTCCCGTACTGCAACCCAATCATTTGAGTTAGCCCACAAGGTTCGTAATTACTAGGAACAACGATCATATCCGCTCCTGCATAAATCAGGTGAGATAATTCTTCGTTAAAACCAAGCTCTAAATGAACATCAGGGTTATCGTTCAAGACTTGTTTTTCGTGTCGGAAATGAGCATTAATTCCCGGTTCTGTTGCCGAACCTAACAGGACAAACTGCGCTCCATTATGCAATGCATAGTAAATCGCGTGGTGAACCAGATGAACACCTTTTTGATCATCTAACCGACCAATGTAAGCAATCAGCGGTTTATCGATATCACGCAGCAGGAGCCGTTCCCGAAGAGCTTTTTTGTTTTTAGCTTTTTCTTCAAACTTATCTTTGCTGTAGTGATGGGGAATGTAGCGATCGCTTTCGGGGTTCCAAAAATCATGATCAATGCCGTTGAGAACACCCGTAAACTTATTCTGGTGTACTTCTAACGTGTGACCCAATCCGTAACCAATAGGGGTGTAACGAGCTTCCCAAGCGTGGTGAGGCGAAACCGTGGTTACTGCGTTAGCGTAAACAATGCCTCCTTTCATAAAGTTTAGGGCAAAGGGATTGAAGTTATCCCGGAGGCGATCGTAGTGGAAGAAATAAGACTCGTTATTTAATCCCGTTGCCCATAGAACCTCTGTACCACCTATCCCTTGGTGTTTGAAGTTATGAATGGTGTAACAAACCCGTTGCAGACCCATATCATACTTGTAGCTCTCATACAGCATGACTGGAACTAGACCGGTTTGCCAGTCGTGACAATGAATAACATCGGGTCGCTTATTGCTTTGTTGTAAAAATTCCAACGCAGCTTTGCTGAAGAAAGCAAAACGCATATTGTCGTCATTGCAACCGTAATAGCAGCCCCGGTTGAAGAAATTATCCTGGGAGTGGGGTTCGATAAAGAAACACACTCGTCCATGTACCCAACCACAATAAACAGAACAGTGAATTGCACCGCCATACCAGGGTACCCACAGGTTGACGTAAGCGTCATGAAGTCCCCAGATGTGGTCATAGCGCATACAATCGTACTTAGGCAAAATAATCTCAACGCAATGACCGCGAGTTTCTAACTCCCGACTCAGTCCGTAAACGACATCGCCCAAACCTCCGGCTTTGATAACTGGAGCGCATTCAGAGGCGATTTGTACGATATACATACTTACTCCTCACTGAATCAAAAAAATATTTTTTCTTAACTTCACAAAAGTATATAGATTCTTGGCAAACAAGCAACCCGATCTTGGGGAATAAACAGTAGAAAAGAATTACAGCAGGAGAAATTATGCGATCGCATAACTCACCGTACTGCACTAGTGCAAGAAGGCTCCAAGAAAAAAGGCAGGAGGCAGAAGGTCAAAAGGCTTGTACTTTGTACTTTTGGCTCTGTTGTTAACTGGTCACTTATTTTCGCCATGCTGCACTAGTTTATTGGGGTGAGGATTGGAAATACCGTAAAATCCCCCGGTCTTAAGGCGGGGGAAAGTTAACCTTCAGTCAAAAATGGGATATTTTCAACGACGCATGGCAATTGACGGGACAGAGGTGTGTTTAGCCAACTGCTGAGCGACCTGAGGGTCATAAAGCCTTAGATAATTCCAGTAGTTGCCAAAAACCTGCTTGACATAATCTCTAGTCTCATCAAAGGGGATAGCTTCGACAAATTCATCGGGGTCTACTGACTTTTCATTTTGTATCCATCTTGATAGATTTCCCTGACCGGCATTGTAACTGGCTATAGCGAGTAAGGAATTATTATTAAACACTCGATGAATTTCATCGAGAAACCAAGTTCCGAGTTTAATGTTGTCGTTGGGATTGTCGAGAGCATAGTCTTTTAATTTTAGGTTTTTGGCAGCCCATGCTCCTGTAGTAGGCATCATTTGCATTAAGCCAACAGCACCCACCCTAGACCGAATCTCCGGCTCAAATCGGGATTCTTGGCGAATCAGAGCAGTTACAAGTAGAGGATTCAAATTACGCTTTTGTGACTGCTCTGCAATGACTTTCATAAAAGGAAATGGATACAAGGCGTGCCAGTAAGCAAGTTCTTGTTGAAGATCTTGGAACTCGGCTTGCTCTTCTGGAGACTCTCGATCTTCGAGCTTAGCAATTTTGGAAATTCCTTCTAGGTAATCGCCCATGCCTAGCTGCATGATGCCATCAGTGAACTGTTCAGCGACAGTAGGCTGCAATCGATTTTGAAATTCTGCTTGCCATAGTGTCCAAGCATCTTGGTCTTGACCTAACTGATAAAGTTCTTTTAAAGCGGGAGAACCGGCAGGTAGTGTAGGCCGTATAGAAGGCACTACCACTTGCGGGTCTTGCTGACGCACGGTGGTAAAATCCCCAACATTCCAGCCTAGCTGCACAGCCGATCGCCAAGCATAGTAAGACTGAGGATATTGAGCAATCACTTGTTCAAAAGCCGCTTTCGCTTCTTGCTCCAGCCCCAGTTTACTGGCCCATTTTCCTACCCAAAAGCCAGCTTCACGCCCTGGCTCACTGTTAGGGTTAGATTTCAAAATGGGCTGTGCCCACTTCAATGCTGCTTGTAAATCTCCTGATCTGGCCTCTGTTTGAGCCATGCGCCATCGATAGTTAGCCGCTGCGTCCGAATTGTCATACTCACTCAGCAATAATTGACGAGCTTGCTCAGCCCCTTTAGAACTGCCGATACCATCCAGGATTTCGGCTTGTACTAACAGTGCATCACCCGCCCGTTCTGGGAATTTATCAATGACTTGATCGAGATAAGGGATTGCGTCTTCAGTATCTTCAATTTTGGCAATCTGGATTAAAGCACTAGCCGCTTCTTCTGCCTCAGGAAAGTCGCGCACTAATTCTTGATAAGCACGTTTAGCTTGTTGAGGTTTCTGGGCGTACTCAAGGGCAAGCCCCGAAAGATAGAGGTTGCGGGGTGTATGTTCTGCTTTGCTATACGCCAAACTGGCTTGACCGTATTTCCGGTCGTTCCAGTAGCCGAGTGCGATCGCTTCCCAATCTTGGGGTTGAATTAAATCTCGGTATTTCCTTCTCTCAGATAGTCCATAATTTCCTACTAGCTTATCTAAGATTGAGGTAACATCCGGTTTATCAGACCCATATCTTGCGAGCAGTAACATCAACTGGGGCTGATGGGGGTTTTGCTTGAGTCGCTGCCGTGCAATTTCCAAGATGCGAGGATGAGAGGGAAATTTTTCAACAGCCTGTTGCCAATATTGCGGATCGTCTGGCGAAAAAGAATACAGGTGTCTAGTAATTTCTAAAAGGGGATTACGATACGAAGGATATTTTTCCTTTCCTCGCTGCCAATACTGAGCATCATTGACAGAGATCGCATACAGCGCTTCAGCTGCGACGGGGTCATTCGGATGGCGCTTGAGCAAGTCTTCCCACGCTAACCGCGCTTTAGCTTTGTCTCCTAGGAGTTCATAAGCTTGCGCTCGTTTCAACGCAATCTGTGCGGCTAGGACAGGATAGTCCCACTCTAAATTTTCCAACCAACGGAGGGCCTGTTGACCCTGTTTACGTTCAATTGAATCGGCTGCCAAAAGATAACGAGCACGAGCCCAATCCAGAGATTTAGGACCACGGGCGATCGCTTCGAGTTGAGCTGCGCGTTTGGACGGCGATAACGACACGAGTTGCAGGACTGGTGTTTCCACCGTTTTTCCTTCCAGTAACGGCCCTTGTTCTTGGAAGGGCAGTCCCACAGTCCATTGGTGAATCTGATTACTATGTTTTGTTACAAACAAAGTTGCTCCTATCAGGAGCGCACACACTCCGGCACCAGAAGCAAGTGCTAGTTGTTTTCTCCGTCTTCTACGTTTTATTGGACTATAGCGGGAGAAAATCAGACGTGACTTTTGCATAGAACCTCTTCGTGATGCATACCTATCTCAATCTGACCAAGGGGTGCAAGCTTTATTGGGAAACATCTATTCCCTTGAGGGAGTTAACGCCCAAAAATTCATCATTTTTTTTCTTGATTGATGCTATGGAAAAGCGGAAATCCACCCTTCCTCAATTGCACTAGATGACTGATTATTTCTAGGGAGACAATAGGTATTGCATCAATCTTAGGACAGATTGAGATTCGATAAAATACCATCTCAGCTATTATAAAGCTCTTTTTCTGTATAGAATTAAGAAATGGTAGATACCGAAGAATGGCGTGTTTTCCATTCACCTGGGAGATTTTCAGGAGTATGAGAACGATGGCTGAACGCGTGTTTTAAGATTGTTTGATTTGTTTGGATCAGCCGAGGGGTGGGGGTTTAGGCTTGGAGTGCCTTTTGTTTCCCAGTCGCTTAAAAATGTTCTCATACTGTACTTTATCAAACTTCGTCTCACCTGTAATACCCCAATCCTCAATTCGAGTTCCTGCTAGACAAGCGCCTGTTAAATCTGTTCTATCCAGTTGCGCCTGAGTTAAATTCGCTCTAGATAAATTGGCTGACTGTAAATTGGATTCACTCAGATCGGCTCCAACAAAGCTAGCCTCCATCAAGTTAGCTCCGCGTAAATTGACTCCCCGCAGATATAAATGATCGAAGCTTTGCTGAATGCCTTCTCCTGTAACAACCAACTGCCTCACTTGAGCATTTTCCAGATACGTTTTTTCAACACGAGCCATATCCAACTTTTTCGCTTGAAACCAGCAGGTGCGAGTTAGATTCGCCTTACTAAATGTCGTACTTTCTAGCGTTGCCTGGGTGAAATCGGCTTGGGTTAAATTGGCTTCTCGAAAACAGGTGCCACCCATCGCGGTTAAAGCGATCGCCAAATCACGAATCAAGGTATAGTCTTTTTCCCCAGCTAAAGCTTTCCAGCTCATAGAAGCGGCTAATCCAGTCACTGCCATTGCTATAGCCACAGCTACCGCTGCCGCCACAGCCCCTGCAACTGCTGTTGTTCCAGACATCGCTACCGTTATCCCTGCTGCTGTTGCCGCTGCTGCCCCTACAACTGCCATTGAACCCGCTCCAGTCCCTGCCGTTGCCGCCGCTGCTACTACAGCAATTGCTACAGCCCCCATTGCTGCGCTCATCGCGACTGCCACAGATCCAAACCTAATTACATGGGTTGCTATTGCTGCCGCTGTTATGCCAACTACAGCAAGCACACCGCAAGCGACGAGTAAACCTCTGCGAATTGAAAAAAGCACAAAACCTGCTAGTGCCATCAAGATGACTACACCCGCCAGGATTTCAATGGGGTTTTGACTAATCAATACATTTCCTGTGATGACACCGACAAACGCTGACACCACTCCCGATAAGGTTGATAGCACTAGAGAAATGACTAATAAAATGACTGTCCAGAAGCGCTCTCGCCCCGCTTGTGCCTGACTGAAATTTGCCTCAATGAGGAGGGCATTGGTAAAATCTGCTCCTCGGATGTCCGCGTAGCTAAAATTAGCACCGACAAGGTCTTTTCTCCCCTTAAAGGAGCGACCTCGCAGATTTTGACCAGAAAAGTCCTGAGTCATGGTTTAGTGGCTCCAGGGCTATGGCAAATTGGTTGATACAGGCATACCATAAAACAGGAAGTTGGAGGGTACAAATGGAGCGCTCAAAAATTGTCGCTATTGTTACAGGTGTGATTTCTTTATTACTCGCGATCGCTTATCTGATCATTGTTCAACTCCTAGACTTCCGAGGAGAGATGATACCAGCTCCCGTTAGTCATCTACCGCAAGAAGTAGAAGTTGTCTATATACCTGCTGATTTACAGACAGCGTCCCAATTCCCCCTACAACTTGCTCAACCTCAAAATTGGGGGTAGAGATTAATGTTGAATCGCAGTTACGCCATTTTAGGAACAGGTGCACTAGGAGGATACTACGGTGCCTGTTTACAACGGGCAGGCTTAGAGGTTCATTTCCTGCTACATAGCGACTATGAACAGGTTAAAGAGCAAGGTTTGGTGGTTGAATCGCCAAACGGAAATTTTACTCTGCCCCAAGTGAATGCTTATACAGATGCCGCTACCCTGCCCCCCTGCGATGTGGTAATCGTAGCCCTCAAAACCACCTACAACCATCTGCTGCCCCAGATGCTGCCATCTGTAGTAAAAGAGGATGGCTTGGTGTTGGTGTTGCAAAATGGCTTGGGCATTGAGGAAGAAGTTGCCCGGATGGTCGGTTCAAAGCGAGTAATGGGGGGCTTATGTTTTCTTTGCTCTAATAAAGTAGGGCCCGGACATATCCGCCACCTCGACTACGGAGAAATTACGCTGGGTGAATACACCCCAAATTATCAAACAGGTGGCATTACTCAGCGGATGCGTCAGATTGCCGCAGAGTTTGAACAAGCGGGTATTGCTATCAAATTGGCAGAAGATTTGTTGCTTGCCCGTTGGCAGAAATTGGTGTGGAATATCCCCTACAACGGGCTTTCTGTGGTACTCAATGCCACAACCGATGAGCTGATGGCAGATCAATATACCCGCTCGTTAGCTCAACAGCTCATGGCTGAAGTTGTAGCAGGTGCGGCTACGGCTAATCGAATGATTAGCGATCGCTTTATTGATCAGATGCTCGACTACACTGAAAAAATGACGCCCTATCGCACCAGCATGAAGATTGACTACGATGAAAAGCGTCCTTTGGAAGTCGAGGCCATTTTTGGTAATCCCTTACGAGTTGCTACAGCAGCAGGTGTTGATTTGCCGCTGATTTCGATGCTCTATCGGCAATTAAAATTCTTGGATGCGAAAAATCGCTACTGAATTATGAATTAGGAATTATGAATTATGAATGGGGTTGGAACCCCTTAGTAAAGTTTGGTGGTTATCTTGGCGGTGTAGAGGATTCTATCGGTTCGGCGTTGACCAGAAGTGTTCCCCAACAATAGCCATTCTCCTTTAGCGCAATGATTTGAAAATGCTCAACTGGATGAAGGTACACAGTACCCATCTCGCGACAGATACAGTGAACAAACATATTTTTCATAATTCATAATTTATAATTCATAATTTTCTGGCTCTTGCTCAGTAGGTTGGTTTTCTAAAGGCCGGACAACTCGTGCGATCGCATCTTGAACAAATGCTTTAATAAACTCATCTTTGCGGTTGAGCTGAAATTGTCGCTGTACCACTTCGGTAATGCCTCCATCACCCCAGTCTTGGTCGTTGCGGAAGTATTCAATAAAGCTTTTACCAGCGATGCGGGTAAGATAGGCTGCCGTAACTCCTTGAATGGCTCTTCCTACTACTAAGGTAGCCAGGTTCAGTTGCAGAGCAGTCGTCAAAAGTTGCATGGCTCCTTTGACAATTCCCAAACTCGCTAGCGTTTTTCCTAAAGAGAGTGCGAGTTCCCTGCCTCGCTCCATATTCAGTTCACAGCCGTATATTCTGCCAATTTCGATGACCATTTGGGCATTTACTGCTGCGGTAGCGAGTAAATCTACAACTGGTAAAGGAGTGACGGCAATGACTCCCCCGCCAATCCACTGGAAGCGTTCCACTACCTTTTCTGCTTCTCGCCTGCGTTGCTCGCCGATGAGGCGTCTTGCTTCTTCTCCTAAACGCTGGGATTGCAGTAAGATATTGTCGGCAACCAAGTCTTCTCCTTCTGAGCGCAGAACCTCCGCAAGGCGTCGGATTAAGGGCATAACATCGGGGTCGGGTTGAACGGTTTCACCGGTTTCGACGCGAACCGCTTGGGGGTTCGCTGCAATTGCAACAACATCCTGTGTGGCAATAAATCCTCGCACTCGTTGCCGCAACCGAGCCAGAATCGTTTCTTTATCCTCGTCAGGATAGAGGTCAGTTTTATTGAGGACTAAGAGGCTGCGTTTGCCAATTTCTGCTAACCGTTGTAAGGGTTCATATTCCGATTGCCGTAAATCATTATCCACAACGAACAACAATAAATCGGCTTCTGTTGCCAGTTGTCGAGCCATTTGCTCTCGCTCCGTACCCACGACACCTGCTTCTAAAATTCCCGGTGTATCGGTAATGAGAATCTGACGCTCTAATCCTTTCAACTTGAGGTTATAAGTTTCCCCTGCCACCGTGGTTCCCATGGCTGCGCCCACTTGACCAACCATCCGCCCAATCAGCGCATTCACCAGTGAGGTTTTCCCTGCCGAACCGGTACCAAACACAACGACTTGTATTTCCCCACGGGATAGAATGGTTTCAATTTCTCGCGATCGCGAAATTAAGGCTTGTCGTGTCACTTCATCCTGAATCTGCGTAACTTGCTTGCGTAGACCTTTTAAATTTTCTTGAGCGGCTTGAGTCTTTTCTACCGGAACTTTTGGGGTGCGCCGACGCCTGCCTCGTCGCTGCTGAGGCCGTCCGAATATCCAGACGTAGTAGATAAATACGCCAATTAATAGCGCCAGTAAGATAATCAGCAGCAACAACAGCAAATTAGCCAGAAGCGGCGACATGAAGGACGTTTGCCAATAAAGCTGACTTAGAGAATTAATCAGCCACAGCATTAGCCCCAGAATTAAGCTGAGGCCAATAATCAGCGTGAGTAAGCGTGGGAGGGGCATGGAAGGCTGCTAGTAAGGGAATTGTTGAAACGACTGAGGATAAGAAATTTTGTTAACTTCTCACTTGTTAAGTGTTAACGGTTAAAGTATCGGTCGTATCCTTTTCTACTTTTGGTTAGAGGTGAGAGATATCTCAACAATGAGATATTCAACAAGATACAGGTTATGACTCTGGCTAAACACTAGCCTACATCGATAGCCTTGCGTCGCACCACGCCACTAGTAGGATTAACGATAGGTTGTATAGTGAAAAACGGGTAAAAAATTATGAGTTTGTTTGATCAAATCATTAATGCGATCGACAATCCCGAACGGCAAGCCAGTCCAAGTCAGCTAGGCGAGATTCTTAGTACCGTTCAGCAGTTAAGTAATAATTCCCATACCGACCCCTCAACCATTCAATCCGTTTTATCCGTTGTGGGAAACCATGCTCGCTCTGCTTTACAACAAAAGCGAGCCAATGAGGGCGAACAGCAGACTCAGGCTTTTATCAATCAATTTGGTGGCACTCATCCGAGTACTCAAGCGGTGCAGTTGCTTTTCAACACACCTCAAATCCAGCAAATTGTGGCGGAAGTTGAACGTCGGACAGGTCTGAGTTCTGCTACGATTCAAGCGATGTTGCCCATGCTCGTTCCTTTGGTGTTGAAGTTCCTGCAAACAGGCAACAGCACAACCAGTTCCCAAGGGTCAAATCCTGTTCTGAACTCTTTTTTAGATGCTGATGGCGATGGCGATGTTGATTTGGCTGACGCGATGCGAATGGCAGGACGCTATTTGGGTCAGTAATTAACTTCCGCAGCATCAAAATTGCTTGATTCGGGTGGGCATTGCTCACCCCGATAGTGAATCGTGCAAAATCATCTCATTGGCACTTGAACTTTGGCTTCAACACAGCACCGAAATCAAATACTGCGTCAAGGTAAACGCATCGACTCCGAGTTCTGTTCGCTCTTTTGCTGCCAAAATTCCTGCTTGAGCGTGCCACCAAGCTGCCGTTGCCACAATTGCTTCTAAAGGCTGCTCACTCAAAGATGGTTGCGCTACTAAACCGCCTATCAGTCCAGTCAGCACATCCCCACTACCCCCACGCGCAAGAGCAGGTGTGCTTTCTGGAATTAACCATACTGAGCCTCCAGAATGAGCAATGGCAGTCCTCGCTCCTTTTAACAAAACGACTGCCTGACTCAACTGAGATGCTTTGCGTACTGCACTCACTCGGTCGGGTAATAAACCTGCTGAGTCGGGAAATAAACGTTTGAACTCACCCGCATGGGGCGTTAAAACGGTGGGAGCTTTCCGATTTAATAAAGTGGGGATGGTTCTGAGTTCGGCAAGGATATTTAAGGCATCGGCATCTAAAATGAGAGGACATTCAGCCTCTATTACTTCTTGTACGACTGACTTGGCTTCCCGTGTCAAACCAGGGCCACAGGCGATCGCATTATAATCTTCTAAGTCTACTGATGCTGGCAATTGTGCGATCGCTCCCTCTGATGTTTCTGGGCAACCGATAATTAACGCCTCTGGTAAATGACTCACCAGTAGCGGCTTGAGCGTTTCTGGCACAGCAATGGAGAGCATCCCTACCCCACTAGCACGCGCTCCCAATCCTGTTAAAATCGCCCCTCCAGAATACTGACGAGAGCCACAAATCAGGAGTAGGTGTCCCTCTTTGTATTTATGTGTCACAGGCGGACGCTGTAAAGGCAGATATTCTTTGGCAGTCGTTTTTGTCATCCGCAACATGCCTGCGGGTTGGCCGAGTATGGCCCAGACATCCATGGGAGGAATGCCAAAATCAATTAACTCCGCCTCACCGATATAGTCCAACGCTTGGTCTTGTAAAAAGGCAAGCTTCCACAACCCTAAGCAAAGGGTGCGGGTAGACCGAATAGCCGTTCCCAAAACTTCTCCGGTATCGGTATGAATGCCAGAAGGGATATCAATGCTGACAACAGGTTGCGACCACTGATTTAACTGGTTAATCGCCTCAGCAATCTCCCCTGTGAGCGATCGCGTTTGCCCAAATCCAAACAAACCATCAATAATAAGATCACACTGATGTAAAGGCTGAATCTGTTCGTAAAACGGAATCCCCAAACTTGCTGCATACCGAGCATGTTGAGAGGTCAATTCTTTAACTTTCGGAATCGGGCGATAAATCAGCACATTGTAACCCTGTAGGTGCAGCTCCCGCGCTACTACCAAAGCATCGCCGCCGTTATGCCCCGGCCCCACTAACACACCAACACGGTCTTGCTCACAACGGGGATAAAGCTCTTGAATGCGACCAGCTATCAACCCCGCAACTTTTTCCATCAATGCCGCAACAGGCATCCCCGACGCAAAGATACGCTCTTCAATCTCGCGCATTTGCTTGGCTGTGACGACAACCGGCTCAATTTGCTCTGGCCAATTTTTATGGTGTATCAAAGCTCTATCCCATTCATCGTTCCTATCTTCTCCCACATCCTATCGCCTCCAACTGCGGTCAAAAGAAGGAGATTTAGCTCTAGAACCAAGGCTCATACTGAGTGGCGTTCAAAGATAATAGTGAAAACAGATGCCCCGGACGCTCCGGACACTCAGGACACGAAGAAAATGAATGTTCTACGTATGAATGCAACTTGGTATCAGTTATTGTATGGGTAACACTAATGCGATGTTTTCGAGCTTTAGCCATCATAGAAATGACTAAGTTTTGCATTAATGACAAAAAAATTAAACAATGCTCCAAAATTTTACCGTCGGGTTAATCGGTTGATCAGACCTAGAATCGCAGCAAAGATTGCAGAACCAATCACTGACCAAACAATGGGGAAAGAGCGACCTCCAAGGGTGAGGGCAAAGATTACAGGTAAATTGAATTCACGAGCTACCCAAATCCCAATATAGGCACCGATAATTCCAACAATAATCGAGGCAAAAAAGCCTCCTGTTGAGTAGCCTACTAACACTTGTCCAAGACTGCCACAGATAGCTGCTATTAAAAGCAAAAGAAGAATTTCTATCAGTGTCATAGGTACCTCTGTTGCGATCAAGAATGATTGCTCTATTATTCCAGACTATTGCAGCGCAGCGAAAATAAGCCACCAAAAAGGTGAAAAAGCTTACTGTACAAACAATAGACCTAGCTTGAAAATAGGGGTCAAGGGTCAGGAGTCAGGGGTCAGGAGTCAGAATTCAGGAGAGGGAATTTTTCATTTTTTCGTTGTGAGCTTTAGCAAGCGAAGCGACTCCCTTTCCCCTTTCCCCCTTACCCCGACTTGGAGCAAGAAGTCTAATACCCCTTTTGCCTCCTACCTTATCTGTTTTGCCTTCTTGCACTAGGTACAGGCTCGCTTTTGTGACTCAATCTGTTTCCGCAGAACGCGCCTTCCTAATCGTGGGTGGCAACACACCAACTAATAGCGCCAGTGCTTCGTCTGGTATTTGGGCAATGATTTGAGTGTCAAAATAATGCTCGAACTGATTGAGAATGAGTTGAGCACGTTGCAACGACACTGGGTTATTTGTAATCTGTACCGTTAGCCGAATCCACTGCCGACGCAGAGCATAAGCTCGCTGTCGATCTTCGGAGGATTCAGGACGGAGTAACGAAAAATTCCCTAATGGCAGCACTAGTTGACAATCGCGATCGATTATTCCGCCTACTGCCGCTCCTGGTCCAGCAAATTCAGCATGATAGCGTTTAAATAAAATTAAGCCATTCCGACGCCGACTATTGACCACCAGTAGGTCATCAATATCAAATGGAATCGGTTGATTAGGCTCATAAGTTGACCAAAGATTATGATTTGACCACAGCTCTTTCAAAGTAGGAACTTTAGGCTTTGGCGGTTGTTGCGGAGCGTCAAAATCTTCTGCCTCAGGACAAGGTGGCTCTGAGTCAAGCGATGGTTTAGGCAAAGAATGATGCCCAACTATTTTATTATCAGGTATTTCCGGACCTGGAGTTTTGGGCTGGCTCATAGAAATAATCAGCCACTTGAATTACTCTTGTGCCCCAGTGGTCTTAAGAAGTTGCACGACTTCAGGATAACCGTTAAACTCTGCAATCATCAAAGCCGTATAGCCACCACGATTTTTCACATTAACATCTGCACCAGCCTCTAGCAAAACTTGAACCGCCTCCGTATAACCCCGATGAGCTGACCACATCAAAGCAGTAGCGCCGGCAGCATCCAGGCAATTTACCTCTACACCAGCGTCTAATAAGTATTTCATCATAGTAGTATCGCCGCGATCGGCTGCCTTCATCAAAAGTGTTTTCCCATCAGCAGTAGTTGTATTGGCATCTGCACCACCATCTAGCAAAACCTTAACTGTTTCGACATGACCTTGAGATGCCGCCAAGGTTAGAGATGTTTCACCCTGGTTTTGGGCATTAACGTCAGCTCCTTTTTGGAGTAAAGCTGAGACAATCTTCGTATGACCCTGTAAAGCGGCCAGCATTAAAGCTGTATCACCCAGATGATTTATCGTATCAACATTTACTCCTCGGTGGAGAAGGGTATCTACCACTGAGTCATGACCTTCTATAGTGGCAAGATGCAAAGCTGTCTCCTGATCTTGGTTCGTAGCATTAATGTCTGCTTGAGCATCTAATAAAGCTATGACAACATCAGTGTGTCCTCCTGCTGCTGCCGCCATGAGTGCTGTCCCTCCCTCTAGGTTTTGGACCTTCACATCAGCTTCAGCCTTGAGTAGAGCTTGTACAACATCCTTGTAACCCTGGTCAGCCGCTAAAGTGAGAGCCGTTTCACCCTCTTGATCTTGGGCATTAACATCAGCACCCGCATCTAATAACAGTTGGACTACCGACAAATATCCTAGCTCAGCCGCCTGCATGAGAGGGGTTCTGCCATCAAACTTGACAGCATCTACTCTGACTCCAGACTCTAACAAAACCTGTACGGTCTGAGCATGACCTTCACTAGCAGCAGTATGTAAAGATTCTTCTCTCAGATTATCCTCTACACCCGCCTCTAGCAAAGCTTTCATGACCTCAGTATGACCTTTTTGAGCTGCTAGGTTCAAAGCCGTATCTTCGTCTTTATCTTGGATATTGACATCCGCTCCAGCACCCAGCAAGATGTGAGCAACTCTGAGATAGCCTTTATGTGCTGCTACCATGAGCGCTGTACTGCCATCATCGTTTTTGGCATTAACTTCAGCACCAGCAGCCACCAGAGTTTGTACCGTATCAACTTGATTGGCGGCTGCTGCCAACATTAAAGCCGTCAATCCATAACGTTTTCTGGGCTGATTGAGATTGGCACCTGCACTGATTAACAGGCGAACAATCTCTGTATAGCCAGAGTGGGCGGCAAACATGAGAGCTGTGGTGCCATCTAAATCACATTCATCGACCTTAGCCCCCTGATTGAGAACTAATTTGATTTGAGCCAAGTCACCACGTTGAGCTGCTTTTAGAAGTAAAACGTCTTTGTTTGAGGTCATAACCTAAGCCTCTGCCAGAGCGCATTGTCAACTTATCGCCAAATTGGCTCTTTGAAAAGTAGCTCTTGGGAGGGATGCAGTTGAGATCTAATCAGACTTTAGAGAAAATTACAGCTATGCTAAGTTAAGTTTTATCAAGATTCTTAAATCGCTCCTGAGAACACTATGGACTTTGTAATCCCGGAATCAGTTAAAGTTTGGTCCCAATTTTTTCACCCAACCTTAATGTGGGTACTGCTGGCACTAACTCTCTATGCCATGTATCTGGGCATTCAAGTTCAACGCACCAGATATGCTGATGGCACTCTCAAGAAAGAGTTGATCAAGGGTCGGTATAACGTTAAGCACTATCAAATTGGTTCAGTGCTGTTAGGCCTGATGGTCATTGGTTCGATTGGGGGAATGGCGGTTACCTATATCAATAATGGCAAACTGTTCGTTGGCCCTCATTTACTCGCTGGCTTAGGAATGACGGGACTTATCGCCGCCGCTGCTTCCTTATCACCGTTTATGCAAAAAGGGCAAAACTGGGCACGCGTCACTCATATTGCGCTTAATGTTGTTCTTCTGGGATTATTTGGCTGGCAAGCAATAACAGGTGTACAAATTGTGCAGCGGATTATTAGCAAAATGTAACGTTTTCGTCATTAGTCATTAGCCAAGAACTAATGACTGATGACTAATGACCCTTTAGTGCTTTTTGAATTGTTTAGGCAGGGATATACCTAAGCTGGAGTGAAAGTCTTCTTGTACTTTGTGAGTCAAGCGTCGGGACACCTGTCTAACAATTTGGCGCATTAAGCGATCGCCTGTACTTTGGATTAAGGACTGAGGTAGCTTGTGGATAAACCGGGGAAAACGAATACCAACCGTTAGATCGAGTTCCCACTCTACGCGGGTAACAGCATCAGGAAGTTGCTTCCCTTCATACTCGTGTTCTTGAACATACTCGCTCGTCGGTACCTCGACGAAGGTTTGAGAGGCTTGAAAGTCGATCTCATACCCTGGAGGGGTATAATTCGGGATGGAAACTGTCCGGATGCGATAGATTTTATTTTCTTGCGGGAGTAGTTCTAATCCAATTTTGGGTTCTACCTCGTAGCCAAATGACCCAAAGCGCCCAATTACGATCGCGTAGGCATTTTGATCAATTGGCTCTACCTTCATTGGGTGGGCGCAGCGGGTAAACCAATTCTGATGAGCATCTAGATAGGCAGTGACTTTCTCCGCGTCAGCATACATTGCCATGTAATCTTGGAAACTGCTGCTAAACAGAGTGAGTTCACTGACTGAATCAGGTACTGATGTCACAAAACTGTCAGCCTCTGTAAAACTTGATGGGGCATCGAAATGTTCCCGATTGGGTTCTATTGGTTGATTGTCAGCAAATTGCGAATACATACTGCTCCACTAAGTCAGTTGACTATTGCCTACGTTCAGGATTCCCACTAGAGCTTCAAATTCTTACTTTAATCTGGCTGATTTACGGTAAAAGTGAGTACACATTTACAAAATTCATACAATTGAAAAGTTAGTGTTTACTGCTAAAGAAAGAATTTCTCGCTCACTCAGCATAGCTTGTGAGACTTGCAGTCAACCACTTGTGAACGATGGAGAGAGGAATGAAAGCATTTGTTGCTGGAGCTACAGGTCAAACAGGACGCCGGATTGTACAAGAACTGGTTAAGCGCAACATTTCCGTTCGGGCGTTGGTACGCAACTTGGAGAAAGGGAGAGAAATTCTTCCACCTGAAGCAGAATTAATCGTAGGAGATGTATTGAAGCCAGAGGGACTTGGCGCTGCGATCGCAGATTGTACTGTGATCTTGTGCGCCACAGGTGCTACTCCAACACTTTTTGACCCAACTGGCCCCTACAAAGTAGATTATGAAGGCACCAAACATCTAGTAGATGTGGCTAAGAGCAAGGGAATTGAGCATTTTGTCTTAGTCTCGTCTTTGGCTGTATCCCAAATTTTATTTCCGCTCAACCTGGCTTGGGGAATTTTGTGGTGGAAGAAGCAAGCAGAGGAACACCTGCAAAACAGTGGCTTGACTTACACAATTGTGCGACCGGGGGGTCTAAGAAATGAAGATAACCCAGACCCGATTGTCATGTCATCGGCTGATACGCTGTTTAGCGGCAGTATTCCTCGAACAAAAGTGGCACAAGTTTGTGTCGAGGCGCTGTCACAGCCGGAAGCACGGAATAAAATTGTAGAAGTGATTGCCAAAGCGGATGCTTCTGATAAAAGCTGGGATCAGCTATTTGCTGGAGTAATCTGACTGGTTAACGCGACGCTTCTGTTGAACAGCGTGAGGGTCTTCATAATTCGGATTTCGGAATTCGGAATTCGGAATTTAAAGACGGCTTAGAGACCCCGACCTCTCAGGTCTTACGTCCGATTTAGGCTCACGCTGCCCGTCTGAACGTCAATTATGTAGCTTGCTTCCCGCGACAGCAGGTATTGTCAACTAGCAATGTTTAATTAACTGGGTACATCCATCACCCTTACACAAGTCGATTCGCTAAAAATTCCCTGAAAAGATTATCCAGAGATTTGCCTTGAGGAATTTACTTGCTAAATTCGGTGCCTTGGGGTTAATGGTCTTGATGTTCGAGCTGTATACAGGCAATTGGGCAAAGCAGTTTTACCCTAAGCATTCAAAAAACCTCTACGGGACTCCGCCACTCGTAATGAAAGGGGGCGACCCCTATATTCGCGCTTTGATGCGAACGATTACGGCGAGTGAGGCGAATGACGCCCAACCCTATACTCTCCTTTATGGAGGTGAACGGGTCTGGAACTTGAGCCGTCACCCTAACCGCTGTATCCGCATTGTCGCTGGCCCTAATGTGGGTAACTGTACAACGGCAGCAGGACGGTATCAGTTTATCAATACGACTTGGGATAAGATGGCACAGCGCTATCATCCTGGGCCATCAGGTTTTCTTTTTTGGCGGTTCTATAGCTTTGAGCCGGAATATCAGGATAGGGTGGTTTATCAGTGGCTGAGTGATGAGAGCGCTTGGGGTGTTGATATTTCCCAACAACTCCGCAAAGGCAGATTAAATACTGTGCTGCGTCGGCTTTCGGGTACCTGGACGAGTTTGGGTTATGGGATAGAAACGAATTCCATGTCCGGGTATTTACCAGCGATTTATAGGCGGATGCTGAAGGAAGAATTGCGAAAAGCGGGTAAGGTGGGAGCTTAACAATTCGTAATTCGTAATTCGTAATTCGTAAATGATGGTGCAGAATCGATGGGGAAGAACTGAACGCTCCTCGTCGGCACTCTACCCAATGAACTTTGGTTTGAGCTAAGTTCGAGTCATTGGTAGGCAGAGGGTAGAGATGGCAACGCAGCTACAAAAGTTTTGGAAGTTTGCGACAACGTATGACCTGCGTGAACTCCTGAAAGTAGGGAACCCAGGAGAGACAGCGGAGTTAGGGGTAGAGGCTTCTAAATTTGCTTTGGAATTTGCAGTCGCTATAGGATTGTTGGGTTCCGCGTTTACTCCGGCAGGTCTTGCTGTAGCTGGGTTATCGGGTGTAGGACTGGCTATCAAAGGAGTAAGGTTTTATCGCGAAAAGACGGGTGAGGAACTGAGTCTAGAGGAATGGGTTGCGATCGCATCTCCTCTAGCATATCTAGAAAGCTTGAATGAATTGGCACAAACCAATGAGGTATTGCAGCAGCTTGGTAAAGTGCCTATTTCTGAACCCGTTAAACAACAAAGCGAAAAGCTGGGGCAGTTTCAACTCGATGAGCATTTAGCCAGAAACGCCCTCAGTTGCTTCCATGAATCGGAATTAGCCCAAGCCTTAAATCAACTTTTGGCAACTCAGCTAAAACAAGCTGGCATCGCTCCGAGTGAAGCTCAAATTGTGACGGCATGGGTTGCCTGGGGAACTCAACGACACCTGAAGTCAGCTTTGGAGGATGCAGGGGATTCTATCCGGGAGATAGCACAATTGTATGGGGCTGGGCGGAGGCAGGAATCGGACAAATATAATAGCATTGACGCTTACTTGACAGAGGAAATTGCTACAAAGCCTCTAGAGAAAGTTTTTGCTGAGAACTTCACCTTCAGGGATATCTATGTGCCACTGAAGGCAAAACCAGTTGATAAAAGCGGTGAAGTCGATGAAAAAACAGAAGTGTTTGATTTAGGGGCTTGGGCAAAGGATATTCTCCACAATCCCCAGAAACAGGGTCAAGTGATGTTTATCCAAGGGGGACCTGGGCGAGGCAAGAGCGTATTTTGTCGGATGTTTGCTGACTTAGTGCGGCAACAGTTGCATCCGATTTGGACACCTGTGTTAATTCGCTTGCGAGATATCCCGAAATTACAGCCGAGTTTTCGATACACACTGCGAGAAGCAGTTCCAAAAGATTTTGCTGCTAGTGATGATGGTTGGCTGACGGATAGAAATACCCGATTTTTGTTCTTGCTCGATGGTTTTGATGAGTTGGTGATGGAGGGTAGAAATAGCGGGTTAGAAGAATTTTTGAAGCAAGTGGGGCAATTTCAACAAGATTGCCAACGCAGCAAAGATATGGGACATCGGGTTTTAATCACAGGTCGTTCCCTAGCTTTGCACAGCATCGAACGGTTTATGCCTCACAATTTGGAGCGAGTGGAAATCCAACCAATGGATGATGAACTCCAGAACCGATGGTTTGCGAAGTGGGGCAAGTTGGTTGGGGCAGAGCAAACGTATCTTATGGGAATTTTGCAAGATAAACGCCTACCCGATGAATTGCGAGAACTGGCGCGAGAACCTTTACTGCTCTACCTCTTAGCAGCCATGCACCGAGACGGTGAGTTGAGATTGGAGATGTTTGAGGGAGTTGAGGGGGCTAGGGCAAAAATTCTGCTTTATGAAAAAACATTGGATTGGGTGCTGACGAAACAGCGTCCAGATTGGCTAAATCGACAGTTAACTGCAATGGAAACAGAAGGGTTGCAGCGTATTTTGGCAGAAGCCGCCCTCTGTGTGGTGCAGTCGGGAGGGGAGTGTGCGGCGATGTCAATGGTGAAGGAGCGCACTAAAGATAATGACGTTGCTGCTGGGTTAATCCGCGATGCACAAGAGCGATTGGGAGGTGATGCCCTTAAGAATGCCTTGGCTGCTTTTTATCTTCAACCTGCTAAGAGTGATAAGGGTGGCTCAGTTGAGTTTGCTCACAAGAGTTTCAGTGAGTTCTTATTTGCCCAACGGCTGAAAAAAAGCTTGGAAGAATGGGCAGTACCGGGCAGAAGAGGCGGAGAATTTCTGGTCAAGAATGCTCAGATGGATTGGGAAATTTATGATTTGCTGGGCTATGGTGGTCTGACGCCGGAGATTGTGGAATACCTGATGGGGTTGCTAAGCCTGGGTAATGAATTTCGTCCAGTGGGACTGTTCAAACGTCTGGAAAATTTTTATCTTCGCTGGTGCGATGGAGAATTTATTGATGCGCTGCAAGATAACTACCCTCAGAAAAAGATGAGTCAGTTGCAAGGGCAAGGCATCAAAACCGGGGTACGACAGGTAGATGTGTATGCTGGACTGAATGTGATGATTTTGCTCTTAGAGTTGAATCGCTATGCTCAGTCTAGAGATTGCTTGAAAGATAAAATTGCTTTTTATCCCTGTGGTCAAAAAGATACCGACAGGTTTGAGGCAACTCGATTACTTCGTCTTATCAATTACAGCAACTGTATTGCCGCTACAACTTTTTTAAGCATAGCTGGAGGCTTTCTCAGTGGTACTAACCTTAGCGACGCAAGCCTCAATAGTGCAAGTTTTGTAGAGGCGGATCTCAGCCGAGCAAACCTTAATAAAGCTGACCTTATGTGTGTAGATTTCAGCGCCTCGTTCCTGGTTGAAGCAGATCTTAGAGATGCACTCCTCGTTGGTGCATTTTTCATTGACGTAGATCTTAGCAGTGCAGATCTCGCTGGTGCAGACCTCGCTGGTGCAGAGCTTAGTGGTGCAGACCTCAGGGGGGCAAATCTCAGCCGTGCAAACCTCGGTGGCGCAAACCTCACTAATGCAAACCTTAGTGGTGCAAACCTCACTGATGCAAACCTTAGTGGTGCAAACCTCAGTGAAGCATACCTCGGTTTTTCAGACCTTGGAGGTGACTTTCTTAATGGCGCAAACCTTAGTGGGACAAATCTCAGTGACGCAAACCTCAAGGGTGTAGATTTCTACTCGGAAGTTGCTGGTGCAGACCTCGCAAATGTTGCTTGGAATAAGTACACAAGGTGGGACGATGTCCGAGGGTTGAAAACAGCAGTTAATGTGCCAGAAGCCTTGAAGCAACAGCTAGGGTTGGCGTAGAAGTATCCGCTTTTCGGTTAAGTGTGTCCTGAACGCGAGCTTTTGTCAGCTCAAAACTGCGATCGCTCTCACAAACCAGACAAAGAGCGATCGCATTCTCATTTGACGTAGGTGAATTGCGATCGCTTTTAACCTTTAAAAGCAAGCCGAGTTATTTTTGACCCACTTTTTGCGAGGATTGACGGGCCGCTTGAGTTAGTAACTTAACCAGTTGCACTAGTTGAGGTTTATCAAACGCTTGGATAATCGCCTTCGCTGCTGCCTTAGGTTCCACTGGCAGTGTAATCTCTTTAGTCGCGGCAGTGGGCGCTTTCGTTGCAGCTTTAGGTGTCTCCTTCTGCGTAGACGTAGCAGGTGCTGATGCTGCGGCGAGTTGCTGCAAATCTTGACTCGGCTTTAACTCATTGACTTTCCCATGTTGTAAGCGATCGCATCCTTGTTTGAGTTCTGTAATTACCGCCCGTGCTAGCATCGGATAGGAATTGTTGGGATTAGCGATCGCTTTATAGGAAAGTTGTACCAACCCTTGCCAAGGTTTAATTCCCGCTCCTGCCTGCGCTAAACGTTTGCAGTGTTCCTGAAGTTTTTTGCGATTGCTGGGCGTGTCTTGTTGCTTAAATAGCTGCAACATCTGCTTTAGGGTTTCTGTTACCTGAGCGGTAAAGTTTGGAGGTAGCGACTCAGATTTTTTAGCATCTTGGGGGGCAGGTGCTGGACTTTCACCACCAACCATGCGTTCAAGGTAATTCTGTAATTTGGCGAACTCTGGTTCTGCTGCTTGCAGCCTTTTTTCTGCATCCTCTTCCCGCAAACCAAAGGGGCCTTGTAGCTGTTCTATTAAATCTTTGAGGGTATCATATCCCTGTAAAAACAAGGTTTCGAGCTTTTGGTCAACCTTGATCGGCTGCTCTTTAAGAATTTTAAACGAATCCTCTAAGCGGTGGGCTGTCTTTTGGATACTGGCAAACCCTAACATCGCTGCACCGCCCTTGACGGAGTGGGCAGCACGAAACATTTCATTAACCCTCTCTTGATCTGACACAACTGTGCGTAGATCTAATAGTCCTTTTTCTAAGGTGTCGAGGTGTTCTTTCGCTTCTTCAATAAAATAACCTAAGATCCTTTGCTGGTTACCCGCATCCACGGCAGTTTTTCCTATTCAGATCAATATTGCGTATTCAGGATTTGCAAGGGCTACCCTAGCCACTGTTGGTGTTGGGTAAGAGCAAGTGTAACTGTTGCCAAAATTCCCAGTTATACTCCTTCTCTTTTTTTAGAGTACCGGAAATCGGCAAATCAATGCTGCCTTGGAACAAGAGTTTTGCTGTACTGAGGGGGTTGAGACGGTTAGGGAACAGGATTCCAAGATACACTACAAACACTATCTGGGGCAAACTTGTAGAGTTGAGAAAGCCTAGCAATGCGCGATCGCATTTTCCACACGACTTGACCCGTGACACCAATGCTAGTACTCCGAGGCAGAAGTTTACCTATCATTACTCCAATCAATAGCTTGCTTTGATAGCTTCCCCAGAGAGTAAGGGTATTTGTGCCCTTGTGTACTGGTATTGCTCCGAGCAGAAGACGCACTCATCAGCGTGAGTGAAGCAAGAATAAACCCTCAGCTTAAAGCCGAGGGATAAATCGAAGGAGCTTTTATCTCCTGTTCTATTCATTCGAGTTCTCACTGTATCCGCAAAATCTTCATGAAGAGTCAAGTCGCGAGAACTCCAATTCGGAATTTCAAATTCGGAAGCAAGGAATTAGCATTCCATAACTCAAGTGAGGGGCTTGTATCCTGAATTAATAATTCAAAATTGCGTGAGCATGACGCTTAGCGATAGCGACGTAGGAGGCGTCAACAATCACAGAACAGGACTTACGCAAATTTACTGTTAAACCGCCATTTGTAGGGGCGATTCATGAATCGCCCCTACTATATATGGTATCCATGCGTAAGTCCTGAGAATTTAATTCGCCTCCGTTTTAACCCAAAATCTAGGGCGTGTCATCAAATAGGTGCCGACCTAGTTTAAAATCAGTAGCCTTAG
>CBKWLJ010000060.1:0-26148 GCA_966675205.1 uncultured bacterium | reverse complement strand
GTGTTGGCGTTGGCGTTGGTTCTGGTGTTGGCGTTGGCGTTGGTTCTGGTGTTGGGGTTGGCGTTGGTTCTGGTGTTGGCGTTGGTGTCGGTTCTGGTGTTGGCGTTGGTGTTGGTTCTGGTGTTGGCGTTGGTGTTGGCGTTGGTGTTGGCGTTGGTGTTGTCATCGGTGTACCGATGATAGTGCCGCCAGTACTAGTGAATAACTCGGGAGCGCTATTGTTAGCAACGTATGTACTGTTGTTTCCAATATTGGTGACTCCATTACTAACAGACGCAATCCCGCCGCCGCCTGTACCGGCTGTGTTACTGGTAATGTTGGAATCAGCTATAGTGGCCGTACCACCATAAACGTAGACACCGCCACCAGTTGTGCCAATTGAGTTACCACTAACGGTGCTGCCGTTGAGTGTCAAACTAGATTGGTATGAGAAAATGCCTCCACCGCCAAATCCGGAGTTAGCATCACCAGTAGCGCTGTTGCCACTGATAGTACTGTTGTTCACACTTAGGCCCTGACCCCCCTCACTCAAAATTCCACCACCTCCAACAAAGCCAGCCGTATTATTGCTAATGGTGGAATTATTGATGGTCATGCTGCCGTCACTATTGCGATGGATGCCACCCCCTCCAGCAGAGGCTTGATTTCCTGTAATGGTGCTGTTGGTGATGTTTACCGCACCAGTGCCGCCGGACACTGACATCCCTCCACCTGCATAGGCGTTGTTACCAGTAATGCTGCTGTTATTGATGTTCAATGCGCCACTGCCCGTGTAGATAATGCCACCACCGTAGCCATTACCATTACTAACTCCATTCGTGCTACCAATTCCATTCGTAACTGTCAAACCATCAAGGGTGACATTACCACTACCACCGATAAGGAAGACACGGTGAGTGTTGTTACCACTGACTGTGGTAGCCCCTGCTCCCGCACCTGTCAAGGTCAGGGCTTTATTAATGGTTATCGTAGTCGGATCTGTGAATGTTCCGGCTGCTAAATTGACATTTCCACCTGCGGCTGCAACATCGACAGCATTTTGGATTCTGCCACTCGTCGCCACAGTAACGGTGGAAGCATTCCCTGTAAGAGTGGCTGTTCCTGTCGTAATAATGCCATTGAGGTTGACGGTTGGTGCATTAAATCCGACTGTCCCATTGTTGGTCGCAATGTTTTGATTTACCGTAATTGAATTTCCCGCATTGGCTGTCAATCCAACCCCTGTATTAGCGATCGAAATTGGGCTGGCAAAGGTAATGTCGTTCGATGCGGCTAAAATAACGTTGGCATTAGCACTATTGATAGTGGCTGGATCGATAATAGCTGTGCTGGTTGTATCTGCTGCGTTTGCAACATCAGCCAGGGTTGCTGTACCGCCAGCTTGCACAATGATATCTCGTGGATCGAGTAACCAAGTACCGGCTAGACCGTTATTTGCCCTTGCATCGACTTTAGCGCCCGTGACATCTAAGCTTTGCTTACCAGAGGTTTCTATAAACCCACCATTGCCGCTGTCAGTACCGCCTATAGCGCTAATGTTGCCATAGAAGCGAGTGGTGTCATCGGCCCAAGCAATAACCGTACCTCCATCGCCATTCTTGAGGGCATCAGCATTAATGGTGGTGTTGCGATCGACAACGGTAGACTGAGCATTGGGCACCGTACCTTGACCCTGGTAGTCACCACCAATCAACACGGTACCGCCACCATTCGTACCAGAGGCGTTAATGTTGGCACCGATTAACTTGACATTGTTACCCAAAACATTGACTTGACCACCCGTTTTTCCTGAAGTATTCAAGGTTCCGGACGCGATCGCTGTTCCTCCTTCACTGGGAACAACGACTCCAGAGGCAGTCATGGCAACTTGCCCCACCTCATTGAGTGCAACACCCGTTGCTTGATTCACTCCATTGCCAGTAATCAGTTCCGGCAAGGATGTGGGATTAATACTTGTGGGGTTGGAAGTTTCACTGGGGTCAATCTCTAAACTCAATAGATGTCCGGCTTGAGAAATCCTCACCAGACTCGACCCCGGAACCGCCTCCATCGTGATATTTCCGTCCGATGCTGTCAGCGTTCCTGTATTGATGACATTGCCACCGATTAAGGTGAGATTCTGTCCTGCATTGACTGCTAGATTGCCAGCATTAATAATACTTCCTGGCTGGCTGACATTGAAGGCAAATCGATTGGGATCTCCCGTCAATGCTGCATAATTGTTTTGTCCAGTAGCATTGAACCAATCTCCCGCACCAAAACCTATTCCTGTCGCTGTAGTTGCTGTGAATGATGCAGGAACGTTTAGCTGAGCATGATTACCAAAAATAATTCCGGCAGGATTAACTAAATAAAGATTAGAATTGCCGCCTGTAACTTGAATGAGTCCATTAATAAGGGAGGCATCACCTCCCGTCACCCGTCCCAAGATGTTGCGGATATTGGGATTGGAGACAAAGTTGGCAATTTGGTCGGCACTCAGCCCGAACTGACTGAAACTGTGAAAGAGATTAGCTTCATCACTAGAGAGAGTACCACCTGTAATATCGATCTGGTTACCGTTAGGTGTAACAACTGTACCTGTGCCGTCTGGTGCACTTGTGATGGATTGTGCTTGTACAGGAAGGGGTAATAAGCTTAAAACAGAGAGAATTGCAAGAAGCCTTTGGATTTTTATTAGGGCGGCTTTTGAAGCAGATAGGGACATAGCGTTAGTTTTTCACACAAGGGTTAATTCGTGATTTTGATGCAGATGCCCCTTCCAAAAACAGGCGACCTAATGCGCTATCATCATCTCTTCCTAGCTAGTATCTTTGAGTATTGTGGCGCAAATAAATTAAGAAGAGTATGAAGTATGAAGCATAAACTGTGAAGTTTGTTTCATCCTTCATACTTCATCTTTTTATTTAAGCGGTAGTTTTTGGCAGTTGAGCGAAGCTTTCGGGAAATGTTTCAATTACCATTTGTTCGTCTTCGCGGGTGGTGAGCGATCGCTGAATTTGACCTAAAAACAAGGGTTTGGAGACTCCCGATTCTGGATGAATAATCGTTCGTGCTCGAATAGTCAATTGATCATTTGTTCCACCCATACGTCCGTAGGAATATAAATCACTGGCGGCTTGACGCAGAGTTGCCTCTAGTTCAGTTTCAGTGATTTGCGGTGGCACAGTAATCACGGCTTGGGGACCCCCCGTGTCATAAACGACTGCAAAATGGACGGCACCTGGAATTACGGTGCGGGTAATCGGTACAAGGCTCAATGACAATAACCCCGCAGTAAGGACGATCATAAAGCCAGTACTTCCCACTAGCCGAAATCGGATGCCCCATTTGAAAATAAAACCGAGTAAGGTTAAGACGCCGCAAGCAATGGTCAAAATGCCTGACCACTTGGCAAACGTGAGAAAATCAGCAGTTGTTAGCATAACGTTGAGAAGTACTTCTTCACTTTTCTATCAATTTTGGCATTTTTAATGCCATGCCCTAATTTTTTACTTTGCAAAAAGTTTGCAGATAGCATGAAATGGATGAATTGAAAATCTAAATCTTTTTCCCTTTTTTATTAGTAAATTTAAATTCTCAATTGCCCAGATTATGCATAGTTTATAACTGAATTCCTCCTCCATTAGGAGGAGAATTCAACGCTATCGCTCCAATGTCCTCACCGTCAAAACTTGGGGTGGCGTAGAATCGGGAGGGTAGAGAAAGTCCACCTTCACCAAACGGCGATCGCTAGGTGGCATTTTCAGTGTAACCAAGGGTTCGCCCTGCTGTCCTCGTCGTTGTACTAAATGGACATAACGAGTTTGCAGCTTCCCTGCATCATCTTTATAGCTGATTTGGACAGTCCCCCGAAAAAACACTTGTGGATCAGGAGGGTTGAGAAAGCGTAGTCCTTCAGCTCGATCTTCTTGAGGTTTTAAAGGCGTCTGAATCGCTAACGTTACAGTTTGAGTTTGTCGAGTCTTATTCGCTAAAGGCAATGTGAGGCTATAAAAAACCCCGTAATTTCCATGAGCAAGATAAGCTGTATCAGGGTAGCGTACCAACATCGGAGCACTTTGAACCTGACGAGTACCCAAGGTAATCATAGGAACAGTACTGATGGGGTAAGAAAAGGCTTTGCCTGGTTTAGGAATATTTAGATCGGTTCCGCCACTGTCTACTAGTTCGGAACGCCATTCGGAACCTTGAGCGACACCTGCAACGCGGCCGTAAATAATTTCACCATCATCTTTATTTGGAGGAGTAGGAGAGCGATCGCGCGGGCCGGCTAATCTTCCCTTATACAGTAACTGCCGCCATTCTCCTAGTACAGGTGCCCTATGAGAAGAGAGAGGCTGATCTGGGTCGTTTTTCAAGACCTGATTCTTGCCATTTGGACGAGCATACATCGCTAAACTCGCCATGTAGACGGGTTCACTACTTCTGAGCCGCATCAACGTCGTCCGACAATTTCCAGGTGTTATCACTAAATTGAACAACATCTGGCTCTGTTTCGGGGGAATCACAATTTGAGAAGGGAACTCATCAAGATGAACTCCCCGCAAGATATCATTCATCACCCGCGAACCAGGGCCAGCGTAAACTGTGCCGGAAGGATTGTCGAGATAAGGGGGCAATTCGATAAACGGCGCATCAGGATTGGTAACATAGCTGACTGCCTGCAAAATATCTACTGTGACGGGTTTACTACCGGGATTGTACATAATGACGCCCTGATATAAGGGACGGTCATCTCTTGGTTGACTCGGTCTGGCAATATGATGCGAAAATAGGTCAAAACGTCCTACCAAACCAAAGTTTAAATGAGCATTAGGGACGCCTTTCTCAACGGGGGGAAAGGTGGATAGCAAAATTCCTTCGGCTTGCACGACTTCAGGACTGTTGCTATTAAACATCGGGACTTTATCCAGTTGTCCTGGCAAAGCACGAATCTCTTGCGGCTGCACGACCGTTTCCTGTACAGGGACAGGGATTGAAGTAGGAGTAGGCGTCGGTACGGGAATCGCTTGAGCAAGGGAAAAAATGGGTAATAACGGTAGCATGAACTAACCTTTTTGAACCTCACACACCACAAATGCCAAAAAAGTGGGGCATTAGCTTTTCCCACTAATTTTTGTCATCCCTTCAAGGTTAAGTTTTATTAAACCATTGGACTGATCAGGTCGAAACCTTTTGCTCAAATTGCCGACTTTTTATTGGCTCCCAGAAGGATTTGATCGCTCCAAGGTTCTCACCGTCAAAACCTGTGGTGGTGTTGCATCTGGAGGATAGAGAAAGTCTACTTTGACCAAACGGCGATCGCCAGGCGGCATCGTCAGTGTTACTAGGGGTTGTCCTTGTTGGCCGCGTCGTTGTACTAAATGAACGTAGCGAGTTTGCTGTTTTCTCGCGTCATCGGTGTAGCGAATTTGAACGGTTCCTCGGAAAAACACTTGCCTAGCAGGAGGTTCTAAAAAGCGTAATCCTCCCTGTAGTTCCTCTTGTTTGAGGGGAGTTTGCAGAGATAGGGTAACGGTTTGTGTGTTGCGGGTGGGATTAACTAAGGGCAAGGTGAGGCTATATTGCACACCGTAATTTCCATGGGCAAAGTAAGCGGTATCTGGATAGCGCACCAGCATTCTGGCACTCTGACTTTGATTCGTGCCCAACTTACCGCCAGGAAGGGTACTCAGTCCGTAGGAAAAGGCTTGTCCCGGTTGGGGAATCGTCAAAGACTTAGCCGTTGGGCGATCGACTAAGTTGGCTTGCCATTGAGAACCTTGGGCAACACCCGCAACACGACCATAAATCCTGGGAGTATTAGTAGCATCAGGTGGAGTGGGAGCGCGATCGCGTGGCCCTGATAATTCTCCTTGATTGAGTATCTCCTGCCATTCTTCTAAAGTAGGGGCACGTTCGTTGCCTTGGGCATCAACAGGAGCATAACGAGCAAGACTCGCTGCGTAAACTCTACCATTACTCCGCAATCGAATTAAGCTAGATCGACCATTCAAGGGCGGTTCCAACGTCCGAACAGGAATGGGCAAATTCAGCAGCATTCGGCTTTGTTTGGGAGGAATCACCAATTGAGCAGGAAAATTCGCTTGCCGTTGTCCACGCAGAACATCATTCATGGCGCGACTTCCTGGCCCTGCATAAACGGTTCCATTCGGATTTTCTAGAAAAGGTGCCAACTCGATAAACGGCGCATCGGGTTGACTCAGGTAACTTGCCGCTTGCAAGACATCGACTTTTACTGGCTTAGTTCCCGGATTGTGCAACACAATCCCCAGGTAGAGAGTTCGCAAATCCTCTGGTGTGGGGGGTTTAGCAATGTGATGGGCAAATATATCAAAGCGTCCCTGAAACGGAAAATTTAAGTGAGCCTGGGGATGATCTTTGCCGTTAGGGGGAAAAGTGGATAAGAGAATGCCTTCTGTCTGTACAACTTCAGGGCTGTTGCTGTTGAATACCGGAACATTATCCAGCTTTCCTGGCAAGGTGCGAACGGTTTGCGGCTGCACAATTTCTACTGGTTCTACTGGAGGAGTCGGTGTTGGTGTTGGTGTTGGGGTAGCTTGAGCCAGGAGAAAAATCGGCAAAAACGGCAGCATGGGGAATTAATTTTTCTTGAACAACAAAGACACTAAGATACAACGATTTGCTAAGCTTCCCACCTGTAAGCTCAACTTATCAGTTGATTCTGTAAAGACGCGATCAATCGCTTTTTGTTTCAACAGAATCTTTGTACTCAACAAAAAAACTGAAAAGTTTTGTATGGATGGCTAGTGAGTAGCGACATTGCTTAAAGCCTTGTGCTAGGTTATGTTTTGCCATATCTGATTTGTTCAGGTTGTTTGGATAGTGCCTTGGCAGTGGATTGAACATTCGCCAAGGTTTTTTCAGATCCTGATACCAAGTTGCATTCATACGTAGCATATTCATTTTCTGGGCGTCCCCGCGTCCCCGCGTCTCCGCGTCTGTCTCAACTACTATGTTTGAACGCAACTGCGTATGAGTTCAAGTTAAACGTTTTATACTTTCTTACTCCCGTCCCCGCAGTCTCACAGCTAGACGGTTTACTTCCGGGTACGCAACTCTGTCTGAGCGGTGGAAATGGCAACAAGAGTGCGATCGCATACAAAACACATCCCTTGCCTGATTTTGCTCAACTCAACGCTCTCACAGCTAAAGCAAAACAGCTCATCCTCTAGCTAGAGGCGCAGCACTCAATTTTGTGAAAACTTTGTTAGGGCATATCTTCTCTCTAGGTAAAAAGAAATTATTCTATTCATTACTCTTAACAAAGAGAAACTGATCCACAGGTTGCTAAAACCTAAGGGATACAGAAGAGCGAACCCCTCACAACATTCTCGTCCAAATGCACAGTCCAATTAATACAACCTACTCTTTCAACTATCAGGGAGTTTATCCCTGTCCAGTTTGTCGCCTCAATCAGCTCAAAGCTATGCCATTAATGGATGCAACTATGGCTTGTGATTGCTGCCACCACATTTTCACGGTGGATGGAGAACGACAGCAGCTCAAAATGGTTGATCGACACCCTCCTCTAATCTGGTACTGGAACGGTAAGACGTGGAAAGGAGCGCATTTAGAGGGCGTGGAATGGGGATGGGAGGTTTGGCTCTTTGCCTTAGGGCTTATCCTGTTGCCGACTACCCTAATTGGGCTAACTGCCTACACGTTTCCCCCAGAACCAGGGAGTACCTTGTCATGGCTACCTCTTGTTTGGACTGGATTGACTTTTTTATCGCATCTAGCCATTGTTTTATGGCTAGTAACCGAATTTTATCAGTTCCCCCTTTGGGTGTACTTAAGAGTTAGACGGCAGCAGCTTTTTGGTCGTTGAGTCTTCTTTTGGCAAATCTCTTACAAAGAAGTTAATCTCTGCATAATTAACTCAAAATCTGTCAGAATCTCAGCCACATTATTTCGACTGAGAATGGGGACATGGACAAATAAACCTTGCATTTTTAATTCATTGTTTTGTACATGATTTAATACGGAATGATAAAGCCCCTCACAAACAAACTTTCCTGCATTATGGCTAATAATTGTTCCCACTGAACCATCCACGAGTTGGTCTAGATTCACAGGAGTTTTCAGCACAGTATTTTCCTTCTTGGCATTGGATTCAACACTTAACTGAGGGCGGGACTCTGCCATGCCACAACAGATAATAATATCGGGTTGCAATTCGTTGATTTTTGCGATCGCACGTTCGCTGGCTTGAGCAATATCGACAGGCAGATGCCTTAAAAAAGCCAAGGAAGCAGAAAATGATTCCAGTTGGGCAACCTCCTCCAATAAATCATCGGACGAATTGGATTTTTGATGGGGGAGCCAGGTTTGAAAGGAAGTCAAGAGAATTTTTGACATGAGAGAACAGGAGACAGACAGCTACAACATAGAATAGATATAGCGTTAATTAAACTGTAAGGGAGAGCAGGTGAATGCCAGTAATTGCCGTCATCGACTACGACATGGGGAACCTGCACTCTGCCTGTAAAGGTTTGGAGAAAGCCGGAGCGATCACGAAAGTTACCGATTCACCAGCAGACATTGAACGGGCGGATGCAGTCGTTTTACCAGGAGTCGGTGCGTTTGATCCAGCAGTACAACATTTGCGATCGCGCGGACTAGAAGAACCCATCAAGCAAGCGATTGCTAGTGGGAAACCCTTCTTAGGGATTTGCTTAGGTTTACAAATTTTATTTGAGAGGAGTGAAGAAGGAAAGGAACCTGGATTAGGCATCATTCCCGGTACAGTCCGTCGCTTTTTACCCGAACCGGGAATTACGATTCCTCACATGGGTTGGAATGAGTTGGAATTTACGCAAAAGGATTGTCCTCTGTGGCAAGAGTTATCAGGGAATCCGCAAGTTTATTTCGTTCATTCTTATTATGTTGACCCCATCGCTCCCAGTATCCGGGCGGCAACAGTTACCCATGGTTCCCAAACTGTCACTGCGGCGATCGCTCACGATAATATGATGGCAGTACAGTTTCACCCAGAAAAATCTTCCACAACAGGGCTGAAGATTTTGTCCAACTTTGTGGCCAGAGTCAACCGCTTGGCAGAGCCATTAGTGAGCAGTTGCTAGTTATTGTTACAAAGATAATGAGTCAGTGCTATCCCCTAAGATTCATTATTAATTTTCAGTCTTACCGATAAAACGGTATTATAGATACTTCACTCAATGTAGATGAGAATTTACGGCAATCGGCAGCTAAAAACCTTACCAGGGCAAGCAACTCGACCGACATCCGCACGGGTGAGAGAGGCAATCTTTAACATCTGGCAAGGCAGTATCCTAGATTGTCGATGGTTGGATTTGTGCGCTGGTACAGGTTCAATGGGTGCCGAAGCCCTCTGCCGGGGAGCATCTGTAGTGATTGGGATTGAAAAATCACCAAGAGCTTGCGCTATTATTCAACAGAACTGGGAAAAGGTGGCTCAACCTGAACAAAGTTTTCAAGTCATCCGAGGAAATGTGGTTGAGCGATTAAAATTCCTTGCGGGGCAGTCGTTTGACTACATCTACTTCGATCCCCCCTATGCCAGTGACTTATACCAGCCAGTATTAGAAGCGATCGCGCACTACCAACTCTTGAATGAAGCAGGTGAATTAGCCGTGGAACACAGCCCTCATCACTGGGCGTCTCAACCGATTTCCCACTTGGAAATTTGTCGGCAAAAAGTCTACGGCAATACGGCTGTGACGTTCTATCGTCCCTTATTGGCGGAATAGAGATTGAGGAACTCACAGTCCTTAAAAGAAATTCAAGCCAATCTAAGATTGGGTCAACAGTTGGCTGTGCATACCCGATCTAACTGGGAACTCAGACTGTGGATCGTATACTTGACCCAGTCCTGTGAGTTCCCCAGAAAGCGAGTCCCTTTACTTATTGATTCCCAACTGGTCTCCGCGCTTGTACTGCATATAAGCAGCAAAAAATAGACCAGCTAAGGTGACTGGGATTAAACCCAGGACAATCCCTGAGAGTAGCGGTTCTACCACGTTCGTTCTCCTGATTAATAAGTTTTTTTACCTGCTTCTAATCGTACTAGTTCTCATGCCAAAACACCTACAACAGGAACATATCAGAGTTCAGAGGCGCTGACGTAGCTATACGCAAGAGTCTCGATCAGTATCGCTTGCTTACGGAACCCATAAATTTTAAGCTATGTTTATTAATCGACATACTTTACACTGACCGTTTAGCTAATCAATTTTTTGCATAACAAAATCAGATTTGTGGTTTTATATCGATTAAAAACGCCTTGGAAATTTTTAATTTGACAGGAGATCGTTTGGAGAATCAGCTTGCCAAGCCTGAAATCATCGTTCGGCGGATTGCCATCGTGGCAATCGCTGTGATTTTGGTAATTAGCGCAAGCCTGTTGGGTTTCCACCTGATTCAGGTTTCAAACCCTTATGTTCGTGATGTCTTATCGCTAACTGGCGATTCCGTGCGCGGTCGTGATATCTTTCAAATCAACTGTGCGGGTTGTCATGGAGTACAAGCCGATGGTCGGGTAGGGCCAAGCTTGCATCAAGTATCGAAACGGAAGTCTCAAATCAGCCTCATTCATCAAGTCACTAGCGGTCAGACCCCGCCCATGCCGAAGTTCCAGCCCAGCCCGCAGGAGATGGCAGACCTGTTGAGCTACCTGGAGAAGCTTTAATCCTAATTGTATGGCAAAAGGCAAAAGGCAGAAGATTTATTACGCGTAGGTGGTTGTTTGGGCTTTGAAAGAAAGTCCTAACCTTTATGGCGACAGCTATATTTGTTGCGTTTTTTCCGATTAACTGTTGCTTAAACGCATACAAAAACACCCCATCGTATTCCAACATGGGGTGCGGGTAGGTGCTAATACATTTATGTATGTTTATTTTTGTCAAGAACTCGATAAAATAAATCTCCACGGTGAGAGTTGACTACATGAGCAAAAATGCTTAAAAGGGAGGTCTGGGTAATATAGAGCAGCTTCCAGCGATGATTACAGACTAACTAAATTGCTGAGCATAGAACCGAGCATAACGACCACCTTTGTCTAACAACTCCTCGTGAGTTCCTGATTCAACCATTTGTCCCTGTTCTACAACAAGAATGCGATCGGCACTACGAACGGTTGCTAGTCGGTGGGCGATGATAAAGACGGTGCGGTCTTTCATAATCCGCTCCAATGCTTCTTGAACTAAAGCTTCCGATTCTGAATCTAGGGCAGAAGTGGCTTCATCGAGGATGAGGATGCTGGGGTTGAGGAGGACAGCCCGTGCGATCGCAAGTCGTTGTCTTTGCCCTCCTGATAGGTTAACACCTCGCTCTCCCACCCAAGTATGATAGCCCTGAGAAAATTGGGTGATGAATTGATGGGCATTGGCAATCTCTGCTGCTGCCTGAACATCTTTGAGGTCGAACTCCTTTTGACCGAAGGCGATATTTTGAGCGATCGTGCCGGAAAATAGAGTAGTTTCCTGCGGTACAATCCCAATCTGCCGCCGCAGACTCCCCAAGGTGACTTCTCGAATATCAACGCCGTCGATTAAAATTTGCCCCACTTGAGGGTCATAAAAACGGGGAATCAGATTGACTAACGTGGTTTTTCCCGCACCCGACGGCCCAACCAAAGCAATCATTTCTCCGGGTTGCACCAAAAAACTTAGGCTTTGCAGTACGGGTTCATCAGGATTATAGGCAAAAGACACTTGGCTATATTCCACTTTGCCTGTGACGGGCGGCAGGACAGTTGCACCCGGTTTTTCCACCACCGTCGGCTGAATTGCCATCAATTCAAAGATGCGATCGACCGATGCCTCCCCTTGCCGAAAATCGTTATAGTTGCTTGTAATATGAGCAATCGGGTCAATCAAGAGCAATGCTGCTGCAACAAAGGTGGCAAATTGTGCTCCTGTTAAATTCCCGATCGAAATTTGCCAGCCACCCAGGAAAAATAGCAACAATACACTCATGGCATAGAGAAACCCCACCACTGGGTTCTGAATCGCCTTGAGTCGTTCAGCCGCATACTTGGCTTGACGATTGTGTTCCGCTTCAACACTAAAGCGTTCTATCTCATACTCTTCAGCGGCAAACGCTTGCACCAGACGAATTCCGCTAAATACTTCTGTCAGTAAAGCCGATAAATTGGAAGTGCGATTTTGACTGCGGCGGGAAAACTTCAGCATTTGTTCGCCAAACCAGCCAATTAAAATTCCCATCAGTGGAGCAACAATAAAAGTCGCCAGTGTCAGCAGCCAATTAAGATAAATCATGTAGCCCAAAACGACGATGAGCTGCAACACACAGGGAGTAAAGTCATGGAAAACTTTATTGACGACTTCCCCAATGCGATCGATGTCTTCAGTGAGTCGATAGGATAAGTCGCCGGTTTGAGCAGTTTCAAAAAAGCCGAGGTTGAGGCGCTGGAGGTGAGCATAAACTCGCTTGCGTAAGTCTAAAGCAACAAACAGGGCAGCCTTTGCCATCAGCGAATCTTGACCATACATTAGGATTTTCTGGACGAGAAAAACCAGGACAAGGACTCCAGCCAATCGGGCAAGCCCTGCCATGTTACCCTGTCCAATTAAATTGACGAGTTGACCGGCCAGTGACGCTTGTATTGGCCAGAACACCGTAACTCCCAAGGTACAGGCAAACGCTTGAGCAATGGTTCGCCAGTGAGGGCGGATATAGGGCAACAGATGCCAGTAATTAGAGCGTGTCTTCAATCTACGAGTCCAGAAAAATCGTTGTTTTGATTAAGGCTACCAGCTTTCTTCCTCTTCACACAGACCTTTGTGTGACACTAGAGGTTTCCACGTTTTCAAGGCGAAATCCTACCGAAACAAATTCGAGAAAGGCGTCATGGCGGATTCGCCACCACCGAGTAATATAAATCGTTCTCCCCTAACTCCTAACTCCTAACTCCTAACTCCTGAATTCTGACTCCTGAATTCTAACTCCTGAATAACGTAGGTACATTTTTGGTATAACCTTGACCCAGCAGGAAAAAGAATGGTTGGCAGCAGAACTATCGGACTTCCTGAAGAAAGTACGCTCTTAACTTCATCAACTTTTGTCCTTAATTCCAAATTTTTCTAACCGAGTTGTGATTACGGAGTGTGATCATTGTTTAATAGGTAAAAATGACTATTAAAACAAAAAATCTACAAATTGCTGGGTGAAGTATCAACCTCATCCAAGGAATTAATGTTAATTAACGTAATCCTTAGTCTTGCTGAATAAAATTATTATAAAATATAAAAACAACCCTATAAAAATTTGGCTCTACACTCAGAAAGCATTCGCAAACCCATTGATTGAGTTAATTTCAGAGCTGCCAGGAAGCACTATAACCTTTCTTTAGTAAATCTCTGAAAATACAAATAATTGTAGTTTTCTCAAAAGATAGTAATCCCTTTGTTCCGCAGACAAATCTAATTCACTCTCTAAAATATCTATCAGTGGCTTGGGGGAAAGCTCTCTCATAGCTGATGTAATGCAATCTTCTAATGCTCAATAATCGGTGACGGCGATCGCGGTTCGATTAGGATTTCTTGAGAAAATGAAGATTCAGAGTTCCAAATGCAATAATCTTTGGCAATCATGCCTTCAGGAGGCTTAACCTATGCAGACATTAGACGTTCCTAAAATTCCCCAACCTCCAACATTTACTTCGATTGAAGAGGAACGCCTCCACCGCAAACAACGCCTCGCCGCAGCATTCCGACTCTTTGCTCGCTTCGGGTTTGATGAGGGAATTGCCGGTCACATTACTGCCCGCGACCCCGAACACCTCGATCGCTTTTGGGTCAATCCCTTTGGAATGCACTTCAGCCTCATCCGAGTCAGCGATTTGATTCTTGTCAATGAGAAAGGGGAAGTGGTTGAGGGCAACAAACCTGTGAATGAAGCTGCATTTGCCATCCACTCTCGAATTCACGCGGCCCGTCCTGATGTGGTAGCAGCCGCACACGCCCATTCTACCTATGGCAAAAGTTGGTCAAGTTTAGGGCGTCTCCTTGACCCTCTCACCCAAGATGCTTGTAGTTTCTATGAAGACCACGGTCTATTTGATGATTATACGGGCGTGGTGCTTAGACTTGAGGAAGGCGATCGCATTGCTCAAGTTTTGGGTGGTAAAAAAGCTGTCATTTTACGCAACCACGGACTGCTGACAGTGGGCCATACCGTCGATGAAGCTGCTTGGTGGTTTATCACAATGGATCGCTCTTGTCAGGCGCAACTCATGGCAGAAGCCGCTGGTAAACCTATCCCCATTGACCCTACACAAGCTCATTTCACTCAGCGCCAGGTAGGGTCACATCATATTGGATGGTTTAGCTTCCAACCGCTCTATGACATGATTGTGCGTCAACAACCTGACCTACTAGATTAACGAATTCGTCTCCATAACAGAATGGAATTTGTGTTCATAGTTCATAGTTCATTGCTGATTGGGGAGTAGTGTGGACAATGCCCACCTGCACAGAAGTTCATGGCTGACACATAGCCCCCCTTTTTAAGGGGGGCTGGGGGGATCTAAGATGAAGAAATCACAACTAGCAACAAAATCTTTAAATAATCAATTGGACTCCACCTTAGAGTCTCCATTTTGGGAAAACAATGGGCTACTGGAGTTTAAAAAAGATTGTACTAAGCCTGAATTTTTTGCTAACTGGTCTTTCCTTACAACGCTGTATGGTCAGCGAGTACAGGTCGATCATTGTGTACTAACATTTCCTGACCTATCAACTCTCGAAATTTATATCGAAGCTTTGCGCCCCTATAGTGTTCAGGTTTTGGAAGGGTTAGGGCTTTTTCCCATGGAGTTCTGTCCGAATACCTACAGCATTACCAACGATTTGTGGTTCTATCTACTAACCATGTTAATGCCATCAGGTGGGCTAGTGGTTTTAGTCGCACCTCACAGGGCTGGCGATCAACTTGATCGCTTTGTGCAAGCTAGAGGCAAACGCGGTGTTCACCATGTTGCCATTCGCGTTGATAATATCCACAATGCAGCTTGGCATTGGCAGAACAAAGGCTTTCAAACCTTATCTAAAGAGCCTCTAGAGGGTGATTCCTTATGTCAGTGGTTTATACGCAATTCGGCAGGACAAATTATCGAATTAATTCAGCGCCATCCTGAAAATAACGCAACATTTTACTGCGAAAACATAGGAGAGTTGCGACGTTCTGAACTACCTCAATAAAAGACCTGTTCAATGAAAAAGTTAAATGATTGTTTCGCTCCAAATAGGAGAAAAAAAATTTGTAGTGTAATTCTTATGGGGAGATACTATAGCGTTTTCAAATGAGTTGTAAACCTAGCTAATCTTTTCTTTCAATAAAGAAAAACTCCGCATTTCTTTTCCCTCCTGCCTTTTGCCCTTTGCCTTCTGCCTTTTGCAAACCGTTGCTGTATTTACGACCCAAATAAAAATGCTATAGTGCAAGAAGGCAGTCCCAATGAAAAAATTTCATAGCCATGAATGAAAGTGGCATTTTCCATTCCCGACTCCCGACTCCCTACTTTCAAGTCAGAAGATATAAAGTAGAAGGCAAAAGGGAGAAAAGTTTACTATCAAGCTTTTTAACCTTTTTGGACTGATAAGTTATTTTTGCCGCGCTGCACTAGTGTAAGAAGGCTTTTATACAGGAGGCAGAAGGCTCCAAGGGAAGAAAGCCTGTACAGTAAGCTTTTGAACTTTTTTCAACTGGATACTTATTTCCGCCACGCTGTACTAGACTATATCAGAATTTGTCAAGCTTGTTTTACTCTTGAGCGGATGTCACACAAGCTGCTAATGTATTCTTTGTTCTTAAACTGACCTAAGTAAAAAAAACACCCGAAAATTTTCACCCTACCCAAAAGCTGATAGCACCAGCTTCTGAGCGGCTTAGTCCCAAGCTAAAACAGCCAATCTAAAGCGTCGAAATGATAGCGAAACTCTAGCCACCTCAGCTCTTTGTGGAAACAAAGGCGCGGTAGCAAAGCTTTTGGGTTGCTGCGTATCCGAAAAACAACGATTCATCTCCTATGTCCCAGAATTTGATTACGGCTGGGGTAATTAACCCTGAAAAATTGCCAATAGACCAAGTACAGATTGAAGTCGCCAGTGTGCTGAATATTCTCCCCCAGCAAATAGAGCGCTTGGAGTATTGGCCCCATCAAATTTGGGTGAAAATCGTTGACAGTGGCGCTAAGTTGGTAAGTTATCGCTGTTTACCTTTGTGGATTGAAGCGGGATTATCTGCGATCGCACGTTCTAGCGATCGCTTCAGTCTCGATCGCTTGGGAGAAATTTTCCGCATCGAGACTCAGCAGTATCAAGATCACTACGAACCCGAAGCCGTGCAGCAGTGGCGCAATGCCTGGGCAAAACAATCTCAATGCATCCGAGAAGCAGAAGCCCGTCGCGCTGCTGAAGATGAACGCCTGCGACCCATTCGCGCCCATCAGCAAGCCGGTAAAGAGTGGCAAGAAGGTTGGCGGCAAGTGTTGCGCTATTGCCGAAATTGCGAATCCTTAGAACTCCTAGCCCCGGAGATGAAGAAGCAAAGTGAGGAATTTGCTGATTTGCCAGAGGTGATTGGGGCGATTACTCTGATGTGGTATCAGCGCTGGCAGGAATTAAATCAGGCGAGTGCTTAGGAGTACCCCAGGAGTAAGCTGCTACAGATTTAATTTGCAAGTTGATATTCAACTTATTTCTTGTGGGATGGGCCGAAAAGCCCGTCCAAGCTATGCAATTTAAATGCAGGCTAGCTGAATCGCCAGCTCATCAGGGCATTTTGGGTTTGATAAAAAGCTACTAATCGTCTGAGCAATAGCCTTTGATGCTAAAAAAGGAACGCCATTACCACTAGTTTTAAACATATTAGTCAGTGACATATTTTCCGGAAACACAAAATTTTTCGGCAAAGATTGTATCGCTAAAGCTTCAGCTACTGAGATACGGCGCACTTTATAGGGATGTAAGTGGACTTCATTATTTCCATAGCAAGCCGTAGGAGAGTAACGCCATCTATGAAGCCGCTTATAAGATTTTTTGGAATCATCACCTTCCTCAACAGATGTAAATCTTTTAAGACCTGCTCTAGGTTTAAAATAATGCTGAGCATTAGGATGATTCAGTACGTCATTTTTTCTGAACCAGTATTCAACAGTTAATTCTTGAGGCAGACTCTCAGGGCAATGCAAGTGAGAATCTTCTACAAAAGGAGTCGTAGAAGGCCAAGGCAACGAGAAAATTTCAAGCTTGGGATATAAAATGTGCTTCTTCCAAGGAAAAATTCCTTCAGGCAGTACATGAGCATGACCCTTCAGATTTATTCCTAAATCCTGAATTACTGTTTGACGGAATCCGATCAAAATAATTCTATCTCTGTCCTGGGGAACGCCGTACTCTATAGCGTTGATAAGACGTTCAACTAAAATATAGCCCGATTGCTGAAGTTTATATTTAAGATTCTCAAAGAAATTACGGTGCTTTTTTGTCCTCCATAATCCCTTGACATTCTCAAACACAAAGAAATCCGGTTGTTGCTGGCATATTAATTCAATATAAGACGCTGAAAGCTTCCCATTCTCTCCTTCACTACCTCGATTTTTTCCACCCACGGAGAAGTCAGGGCAGGGAGGACCTCCGATAAATCCGATAATATCGGTATTTTTGCGGACATCTTGCATTAAATCTCGCAGATGTAAGGCTGATTTTCCTTGAATGAGTTGAGTAATATCTGCCTCTTCTCCTTTGTAGTATCCATACTCAGGTAAAGGCAACTGAAGGCTTTGCCGAGAGTAACGATAAGCTTCTATAAAGGGAGAAAAAATATCGCTAACGTAAGCAATATCAAAATTACTGAACTCAAAACCCAGATCGAGAAATCCCGATCCCGAAAAAAAGGAGAAGATTTTGGGGAGATCGCTCATCAATAAATGGTTTAAATGCTATAAATAAAATGTCGATACATCATCTTATGTATTATAGAATAATTGGAACAATTTAAATTGAATTATTATAGTCTATCTAAAATATTATCCTTCTTAAAATAACCGGAAATTTTATGATTGATGGATACTCTCTTTATTGTAGAAATCAAGATTTATAATCCTTGGAAACACACTACTCAAATAACCGTCAACTCAGAGTATGGTTGCAATTGAATGAAACAGGTTTTATAATATGCGATGGCTCTTTTGTTTTCTCTGTTTGGGTGGTGCGACGATCGCAAGTGGTTGTAGTTTGCTAGGACAGGGAGCTTCCAGTATCATCAATCCTCAAAGAATTCAATCGGGCGATCGCATTTCGGGATTGGAAGTTGTTGCAACGAATATTTACTGGGCTAAGGTAATGGAACAATACTTTGGCGAGGTACGCTTCAGGGGTGAAATTACCATCAGTGGCACTTACCAGACACCTCAGACTAACCAAAACTTCCCTTGCTTCAAGGTTGATGAACGCTCATTTAACCGATTGCCTCGCATGGCAGAAGATGAGCGCCTCTGTGTTTGCTTCAGTAACCCTGAAGAGGCTAGGCGTGCATTGAGTATAACTAATCAGCCCAATAAAACTATTGCGATCGCTGATTATAACTATGTGTATCGACCCAGTGACTATACCAATTCAGCAAAATTTCTTCGGGTTGTTGATGAATAGAAAGTGCAACGATTAGGAACTCTAGTTATTCTCCTACCGACCAATTGAGTATCATTTGCCGTTGTTCCTCCGTCTCTGGTGAACTTCTTAATTGGCTTCCAGGAATTGCCTCACGGAGTTGAGCTATTTTATTTAAAGCGGCTTCACCACTCATCCCGTGTCGAACTAGAGAGCATCCCACTACTGTACCCGTTCGTCCTGTTCCACCCCAGCAGTGAAGGTAAACTCCTTGTTCTGCATCGAGTGCAGCATCAATGGTATCTAAAACCTCAACCATTTCTGCTAGCGTTGGTACGCCAAAATCTGCGATGGATAAACGTTGGTGCGTTACTGACTTTCCTAAGAGGATAGCTTCTTGCTGTAATACTGAGGCGTAGGGTTTTAGTTGATTAGCGGCAGTCAAGTCTAAAAAGAAGGTAATGCCAGCTTCCATTATCTGTCTGACTCTCCTGCGAGTCTTAGCTTCTTCATCTGCACCGGGGTACATACCAGCCAAGAATCGCTTAGGTTCGACCCAATAGGAGTAAGGAATAGGTGTTGATGGATACATTATACGATTGCTTGATTTGCACTCTCGACGCGATCGCTCTTGTCAATTTTAGCTGCTAGCTTTCTTTGCTTCTCCTTTAAGCCCAGACCCTGATGTTATCCAGTTTCGATAAAGTATTATTTTCTATTATAAATTTATATTTATTTAATTGAATTAAGTTATGTATTTGGTAATCCACTTGGTGACTATGGTAGTCAAATATCTGATTTACCTGCAAAAATAACTTATCTTGACTCTGGATAAGGAGAATAAAGATGATTACCGACGAAGAGTTACAAGAACGTTGTCAACTTTTTTTTGAGGTTGACAACTATCGACGTGTTATTGGTCAAAAAGAAGTTATTATCCATTGCCACCACTATAATGCCCGCCTGCAAAACATGATAGAAGGAACGAGGCAAATTAATGGTAAAGAAATTATATTAGCAGCTACAGAAGAAGTTTTTTCCGAGTATATTCGTAATGTCTGCTCGACTGACGATAGCCTAGAAGACAAATGGAAAATCGCTTCTTTCTTATATGCTCATCTAGGATATGGAACCTTAGATTTTTCTTTGGTTAATAAAGGAGTTGTCACTTCATCTAGTTCTCACTTTGTTGAAGGTTGGAAATCAGGCTTCAGAGAAATCAATCGTCCCATCTGTACTTTTACTGAAGGTTATCTTCAGGGAGTAATTCATGGAATTACTGGGCAACCTGTATATGTCCGAGAAGAAGCGTGTATGAAAACAGGTGCAGATCAGTGTAAATTTATAATTGATAAAAATCGTTCTACCCCTCTGACTTTTTCGGCTAAGTGTACATCAACGTTTCGTCCTCAAACAAAAAGTGCGTGCTTGGAGTCTAAGACTATTGACCGCCACAAAATTATTAGGACCTTAATTGAAATGCCATTTTATGGAGACAATAAAGGATTAATTCCTAAATTTAATGTTTATTTAGCTAATACTCCTGCTGACTTTTACAATTTAATCTGCATTCGTTTCCTTGAAGCAATGCAAGAGCAAAATTTATTAAGCACAGCCCAAAAGCTTCTGTTGTTTGCTGGAGAGGTTTGTGCAGTTAATACTCTCCGAGGAATTATCATTTCCCAAGAATGGTATGAATTAGTTTTACCCATGGTTAGACAAGAATCAGATTACTTGTATGGGTTAATTGCTATTACCAATGGTTTAGGTTGGGGAAATTGGCATGTCCTTAACTACGAACCTGGTGAAGTTTTAGAAATGGAATCTCTCAACGGATATGAAGCTTTGGGTTATCTCCAATATCGAGGCGAAGCCCATGACCCACAATGTTATATGTTAACGGGTGTAGCAGCAGGAATTATGGAACTGCTTCATGGAGAAGGTACAGTGGAAGAGCGAATTGGTACTTATTATTCTGAAGAAACCACTTGTATCTGTTGTGGGGAAGAATCTTGCAAATTTTCAGTAGAAATGCTGTAATCTTCTCTTCATAAAAATGATTAATTTTTATCATTCATCAAGCCAATAATTATCATGAGTAAAGCTCATCCATCTTCTGTTTATCCAGGAGGAATTTTAACATTAGACGAAGCATTAAAAATTTGTCATGTTAGTTCAGAATTTGGCGATATATTTAATTGCCAACCCAGTGAAATTTTAGGACAAAAGCTAGAAAATTTATTTAGTCCTAAAGATAGGAAAGGAGCATTGATTTTTCATAACAAATTAAGTCGCTATGAAAATGGGTTTATTGATGTCATTATTCTTTTGCAAATTCATCAAAAAGAGTATATTACTCGCTTGCGAATGATTAAGCAGCAAGAACAGTGGTATGCAATTATTGAAGATATTCTCTCTGAATCTGACGATCTTTTTCGTGAATTCCATTTAGGTAAAGAAAGATGGACGAGCATTGTACGCAATTCATCGGAGGGAATTGCAATGTTAGATGCGGAAGGACGATTAGTTGAGTTTAATAGTCATTTTTTGGAGATGATGCAATTTCGCTCAACTCATGGCGTCCTTCTTAATGAAGAGGCAATTTCTAATCAAAAGCTTTTTGATTTGCTTAAGCATCCTGAATTCGATGATGTTCAAGCGGCTTTTGAAAAGGCTAAAAGTAAGAAAAAAATCAAATTCAAAAAAGAAGTATTTTATAATTTTTATTATTTCCAACTTGAATTAACACCAATTTACTTTCCGGTTCAAGGATTTGTAGGATGTAGTTTTGTAGTTAAAGACATCACTTCTAAAAAAAAGCTTCAGTCGGCTCATCAAGAAATTATTCATATTAATAAAGTTGCCAAAACAGTTAATTCTTCTTTAAATATTGATCGAGTTATCAGTTCTATCAGAGAGTCACTTCAAAAACTCTTTTCCTTTGATCAAATAACAATTGCTCTCCTTGATAAAGAACAACAAAATTTATGTATTTATCGAGCTTATGAAGTTAAAGGAAATAGTATTGAATTATTAAATTTAGAAGACGATAGAAAAATAAATTCCTATAAGCTATCTCTTTCTCAGCATCAAAACTATTGGGTAAGAACTGTTCTGCAAAATCAATTTAACTATATTACAGACTTAATTCCAGAACTAACTCTACCTCAAGAATTACTAGAAAAAAGAACAGACTCTACTCATTTATCTCCACCTCTCCCCAAGTCTGCAATTTTCTACCCTCTAGAAGTTCAAGATAGAGTGTTTGGGGTTTTATCTTTCGCTAAATATAATCAAGCCTTTGCTTTAACAAAAGAGCAAATGCTAAAAATTCAAAGTTATGTTGTGCAAATTGCCACAGCCATTAATAATGCTAAACTTTATGAAGATTTAAGGGCGACAAAAACTCAATTAGCTGAAACTGAGCGAATTGTTGCTCTCACCAATAGTTTGCGAGAAAAAGAGAAGGAATATCGAAATTTAGTAGAAAATATTAATTTGGGCGTTTATCGAAATACGGGTGATGCTCAAGGAAAAATTCTTAAGGCAAATCAAGCACTTGCTCGGATGTTTGGTTATGACTCAACTGAAGAATTGATGCAAATTCCTATTTCTCAGTTGTATGTCAATTCTAAGGATAGAGAAGTATTTCTTCATAGACTCCAGACTCAAGGAGAGTGCCGCAATTTTGAACTTCATCTAAAAAAGAAGGACGGGACTCCTATCTTAGCTTCAGTTAATGCAACTGTTCAATATGATGAACAGGGAAAAATGAAATGGTTTGATGGAATTGTTGAGGATATTACGGAACGGAAGAAAGCAGAAGAAAATTTACAAAAACTGAAGACAACGTTTGAGCATTTCGTTCCTCGCCAGTTTTTAACTCGTATTGCTAAAGAAGGAGTTGAAAATATTGAATTGGGGAAGGCTGAAAGTGAAGTAATTACAATCCTTTTTTCAGATATTCGCTCTTTTACAACTCTCTCGGAGACAATTCAGCCCCAAAAACTCCTAAATTTATTAAATACTTACTTTCAATATATGAATGATGTGATTCATTTCCATCAAGGATTCATTGATAAATTTGTTGGTGATTCAATTATGGCTTTATTTGACAGCCGAGAAGAAGGAAATCATTCTCTTCATGCTCAAAACGCTGTACGAACTGCCATTCAAATGATTGAAGTTCTCAAAGTATATAACGAACAGCAAGTTAAGGTGGGAAATCTGCCTATCTCCATTGGAATTGGAATTCATACTGGTTCAGTGATTATTGGAACAGTGGGTTCTCAAGACCGTATGGATTCTACAGTTTTAGGGGATAGTGTGAATCTGGCTTCAAGGCTAGAAGCATTAACGAAATCTTATGGAGCCAACATTATTATTAGCGAAAAAACATTGCGTCTCCTTGAATATCCTCAATTTTTCCAGGTTCGAGTTTTAGACTGGGCAAGGGTGAGAGGAAAAAAGCAGCCTCTGAGATTTTTTGAGGTTTTTAATGCTGATCCTCCAGAAATTCAAGCTAAAAAACAACAAACGAAAGAATTAATTTTTCAAGGATTAACCTTTAGGATGCAGCAACTGTGGGAAGCAGCAATATCTTGCTTTCAAAAAGCTCTAGAGATTTATCCAGAAGATAAAGCCAGCCAATTTCATCTCAAACAATGTCAGCAATTAAAAGAAGTAGAATTACCTGAGGATTGGGATGGTGCCCTCGATTTGATGTAAACTGTGTCTCACAGGACTTACGCACAGACCTTGTATAGAGTAGGGGCACGAATGCCAAAGCCCCTACAGATAGCGCTTCAACAGTAAATTGGCGTAAGTCCTGTCTCATTGCGATTTGCTGACGCGACAGCTAACGCTTCACGCATTTTTACCACCTTTGCCCAATTCAAGACTAAATCGCGATCGGCGGCACTGATCGGACACTTGAAACCCGGAAAAGCCTTGTGTCGGGGTTAGGGCTTTATTGTCGGAGAGGAAAGTATAGCTGAGAGTTGGAGTCGTACTCCCAAGCTTGCCCTTCTGGATCGCGATCTTTAGTATAGTCAGCGAACACAACTGGGTAGTCTCGTATTCTTTCTAGCTGCCCCACATCACAATTGAGGCGTTGGGCTAACTGAACTAGAGTCATCCCTTCATTGGGAGAGGTGACTGGAGGCGATGATTTGACTTGAAAATTACTAACGCTTTCCATGTTAAAGCTACTCGTGGGATACGGACCCAAGTAGTCTGTCAAGATTACATCTATAGCTTTCGATTCGGTTAGAGCATTTTGCTCCATGAATTGCCTGAGTTTCGCATAATTTTCTGGGCTGATGTAGCTTTCTATACGGAAATTGTTAGCTGTCATTTCACAAAGAAAGAGCTAATGAACTGTTCTCATTAAAAAGCTTCGTTCAGCGCAGAATCGTCAGCCCTTTGGAGGAAAGGGTATCTATCCGTTAGTCGATTTCCGTATCCCGTTTCGGGTGATATGCATTAATCTTGACATACCAACGATAAAATCACGGATGTTAAAGGTAAAAATACACCGCCCTTGGGTTGTCGCTTCTGATAGTTGGGCTTCATCACTAGCATCCAAAGGCATCCAATTATTGGGTGTGCGCGTCACATCATAACTGCGAGAAACCAAGGTGGTATGCAAAGCTTTAATTGATGTGTCGGCATCTAGGTGCAGCCTTAGTTTAGACATTAGTTGCTTCCAAGGCTTGTTCTGCGGCGATCGCATCGTCTATTTGTGAACGGTGAGCATTATAGAATGCTAGAGCATCATTCACCTGAACTTCGCTCAAGTCGTACTCATCAGCAATTTGTTGCTCAGATAAACCCCACTTTTGGGCAGCAACTACTACTGTTTGCACCCGTAGGTTAGTCCCGCGCAGAGTTGGCACCAACTGACCACTAGCCCCGCGACGGTAGATAATATGAGGAAACGCTGAATTGTCGAGTTGTCTACTGAGGGAATTTACCTTCTCAGCTACAGCCTTCAAAATGAACTCTTCAAGTGAAATGCCTTGCTCGGAAGCGAATTGTTCTGCTGCTTGTTTCAGCAGGTGTGTTCGGGACTGCTGCTTGGATGGCACAAATTAAGATGAGGGCTAGTTAGGGTGCGTGCAGCGAAGCTGCCGCGTCAGCGAATCGCTTCCTTGTCTAAGTCTAAGCAAGCTTCTCTCTACCCATTAAAATCTCTTGCAGGATTCTATAATCTCTGGAGACAGACACATAAACCTGCACTCTTAAAGGTAATATAAATGGAAGGCAAAAGATTTATCCACACCATACGATTGCAAAAGTTTCTCTCTTACGGAAGTGAGGGTGAAGAAATCGAACTGCAACCCTTGAATGTGCTGATTGGTGCTAATGCTTCTGGTAAGTCAAACTTAATCGAAGCGCTTGGACTGTTGAAAGCAACCCCCACAGATTTAACTGCCCCAATTCGTAAAGGGGGAGGTATAGGCGATTTTCTATGGAAAGGTGGTCAAGGCACTCCAACAGCCGAGATTGAGACAATTGTAGACTATCCCGAAGGAGTCATGCCGCTACGCTATCGGGTAGGATTCAGCTCTAGCGGTCAAAGGCTAGAACTGATAGACGAAGTAGTAGAAAATGAACTCCCTAATCCAGGTGAGAGTCAACCCTATTTTTTCTATCGTTACCAACAGGGTCGTCCTGTTTTAAATGTAAAAACTAAACCAGAAAGTAAAGCTGGTACAGCCATTGACAGGAGTGAACGCCGTCTTCGTCGAGAGGATCTCATTCCAGATCAGTCTGTTCTCTCTCAGAGAAAAGATCCAGATCAATATCCAGAACTTACCTACCTGGGTAAAGAGTTTTCCAAGATTAGTCTCTATCGAGATTGGCATATAGGGCGAAATTCAGAACCGAGGATGCCCCAGAAAACCGACTTACCTGAACATCCTCTTCTAGAAGATGGTAGTAACCTTGGACTCGTTTTAAACAATTTACAATATCAGTTAGGAAGTAGACAGATAATCGAAAAAATCAAAAAATTTTATGAAGTAGCTGAAGAGCTTACTGTTAAGTTTTCCGGCGGTACAGTCCAGATATTTATTCGTGAAGAAGAGCTGATTCAGCCCATTCCCGCAACTCGTTTATCAGATGGCACACTTCGATATCTCTTCTTGATGGCTTTACTCCTTGATCCAACACCGCCTCCACTTCTATGTATTGAGGAACCAGAGATTGGCTTACATCCAGACATTCTGCCTACAATTGCTGAAATGCTAATTGAAGCATCTCAGAGAACGCAATTGATTGTCACGACTCATTCTGATGCCTTAGTTTCTGCACTTACCCCAGAGTCAGTACTGGTATGTGAGCGAGATGATCAGGGAAGCCACTTGCATCGTCTTAATCCGGAACGACTGAAAAAATGGTTAGAAAAGTATTCCTTGGGTGAACTTTGGCGGATGGGTGAAATCGGGGGGAACCGATGGTAAAAGAAATCCGCATTTATATAGAAGGTGGTGGGGATAAAAAAGAG
>CBKWLJ010000059.1:0-26555 GCA_966675205.1 uncultured bacterium | reverse complement strand
GGCATTTCTACAGGAGGTTTTACCGACTGCTTGCTGCAAGCTGGGGCAAAACGAGTTTACGGTGTTGATGTGGGTTATGGGCAAGTTGCCTGGAATCTGCGAAATGATGAACGAGTAATTTTGAAAGAACGGACGAATATTCGCTATCTGCAACCGGCACAGTTGTATGGTGAGGTATCCCCCCTAACCCCTGCTGATCATGGGGGGGAGATAACAGAAGGATATGCGGATTTAGGGGTTGTCGATGTCTCGTTTATTTCCCTGACGAAAATTCTGGAGGCGTTGTGGAATCTGCTGCAACCGCCGCGTGAGGTAGTGTTGCTGGTGAAGCCTCAGTTTGAAGTGGGGCGTGAACGGGTGGGGAAAAAAGGTGTAGTGCGTGACCCTAGTGATCATGCTAATGCGATCGCACAAGTTTTACAAGCCGCTCAACCGTTAGGTTGGATGTACAAAGGCTTAACTTGGTCGCCCCTGACTGGCCCTGCTGGCAATATCGAATATCTACTTTGGCTGGGGATGGATAGCCAAATTCAACCTCCTGATTTGGCCGCCATTAAACAAATCACCCAGTTAGCAGCCTCTCACTTGCGTGACAAGACTGCAACAGAAGACAAATAACACGAAGCAAGGTCTACCATTGCGCTAATTCTCTAGCCAGCCGTTTCTCGCTCTCTTGTTATATCATTTCCGTTTGCATCGGAATTCACTGAAATTTTGCTCGAAAACCTCTGCGTTCCTGGAGCGCAAACCTCTGTGACCTTTGCGTTAAAAAAATACTATTCCGATAGTAACGGATTGGATATTACTTTAGAGTTATGAATTTTTCTGTTCTATTCGCTACTGTCTAACTAGAAACGTGTAAATCTGAGAACAGAAGCTTGTTGTTACAGGGAGAAAACACATGAGTACAGAAGAACAAGCACGAGAATTGCTAACACAGAATCGTCAGCATGATAAACAATTGAAAGAATCAATGTTAGACCGTGCAGAGGCAGAGGTCGATAATCCAGATGATGCTAATAACCTTACTAAGGAACACGCGCGGGAGTTAGTAGCCCAACAACGTCACAACGATGAACATTTAAAAGAGGCTATGTTGAACCGTGCTAAGGCTGACATCAGCATCTCCAACAATGCTGAGACTTCCGCATAACAATTCTTGAAAATCTCCAGAGTTAGTAAAAAACCGATATTAAAAGCAGTAGGGGCGATTTATAAATTGCCCCTACAATTATATAGAGTAGTCAGGAATGATTTATGAGAAAAATAAACCACAGATGCACACAGATAAAATATAAATTTTTCATAATTTATCTTGCATGGCTATATGGATAAATCGACTCTATCAGTTTTTTTACATCAACGACGGTAGGAGTACGGCATTGCCGTGCCCTTATATTTTCTCTATAATTTTCATACCCCCTCACCCTTTAGGAGTTGAATTCAGTTGCGAAGAATCAGGGTTAGGCAGAAGATTATTATTGCTAGCATTTTTTCATTAATCCTTCCTTTATTATTATTCTTTTATCTGTTTTGTAGACCCATACCAGCGATTGAAAGCCCGTGGAAAGTTGGAGTGGGAAAAAATAAGGTTACTCATTTTGAGCCTTTATCCTGGTTTGACCAAGGTGCAAGAGTTTACACGACTTCGCAGAAACCTGACGAAGTTATCTTTGCACCCTCCTCTCCTTTTTATGTTTTTCCTTGGTCGCCTCAAAGCAAAAGAGAAGGACGATATGTTTGGTCTTTAAATCCTAGTACGCTATCTTTAAAGCCTATTCTTTATGATAAATTTATTGCCCTAAACCCTAAGCTTCCAGGAGAATTACCAAAGCGAATACAGGATTTTTTGCAGCAGCAATTAGACTATGAAGTCGCCCAAAAGGCACCATCCCCTGAAATGGTAATGGAGGTGATTCGGTTTAAGAGTCAAGATAAAGAGTATGAAGCTAAACTGTCGGTGACAAATTTCAAGAGTGTGAAACGACGACGATTTGGAACGGAGTTTGCCAAAAATGAACCGAGAGGATGGCATACAGGTGTGTATTATTCAGGAACGCTGCACTTTGACGTTTCTGCTTTAGCTGAATCTAAACAGCCAATAGTTGCTTTAGAAAAAGAATTCCAAGATTGGGATTACCCTCTGAGAAGAAATCCTACTAAAGTGATTCAACCTTCCTATATCAGAACGTTTGGTAGTCTGTATTTTTTACCGGATTCAAGACCAAGTTTTATGGTTGTTTCTAAGGTTTATCAGGCTATTTACCAAATTCGTAGGGATATTGGAGATGATGCTTTTAGCATCATTATTCTTTAGGATTATTGTTAAGCTGTTGCACTTTCAATTTTTAGGTCTAGACGGGCAAGACTGCCCATCTCACAAGAAATATGGGTTGAATCTGTTATTATCGGAATAAGATTTTTTAACGCAGAGGTCACAGAGTTTTTCGCTCCAAGAACGCAGAGGTTTTGGGGCAAAATTTCAGTGAATTCTGATGCAAACGGGAATGATATGATTCCTGACTCCTGAATTCTCCTGTAATTCATAATTCATAATTCATAATTCCAGTTGTTGTCCTAATTCCTGCCGCAGGCGATAAAGAATTGTATCGGGTTCTACTTGATTGAGGATGTCTTGGATCACAGTACTAGGGCCGAGTTCTCCCCAGGAACAGCCTTGTTCTAAATAGATTTGTGTTGCTTGGCCTACCGCATAAGCCCCATACCCGGCAATTCCAGCTTGTGCGATCGCACTTCCAGCATACGCCGTCAAACCTGCTGCGCTATCAAAGGTGCTGGCAACGGCAGAGGCACTTTTGCCTAACCCAAATAGCATACTGCTACCGAGTTCCCCTAGGAGCAAGCCACCAGAACTGACTACAATTTTCTTCCACAGTTTACCTGCTTCATAACTCGTCATGGGTAACCCGTACAACCGGGATAGGGAACGAATCAGGGCTAAGTCTGCAACAGCACCCCCCAAAACATCCAGTACCCCAATCGGATTCAGTGCGACTGCCAGCGCCTTATACTTGGTAAAGCGCCAGATTAAGTCTTCTGCTTGGGCCCTGCGGAGTTCAAGAGTTTTCTTAGCAATACTCGCTTCGGCATTTCGGGCTTGAAATAGAGCATTGAGGGCTAAAAGCGATCGCCCTTCCTGGTTGAGTACCTTAAAAATCTTGTGCTTCAACTCATCAATCTGAGGCGGCGGCGTCTCCCATTCATAACTGACTCGACCATCGGGCCACTCCACTCGGACTTCTATCGGTGCGGGTTCTGCCGCAATCATCACAATCTCATCTTCGGATAATAGCCTTTGCAGACGCCGATCTTTGGGACTTCCTGTTCCGAGTTGTTGCAACTGTCGGTAAATCGCCTCTCTATCTTGGTCGGGATACAAGTCGATTTTATTAAACACCAAAATCATCGGCTTTTGCATTTGCCGCAGTTCGCACAGCGCCTGATACTCAGTCCGCGTAATATCACCGGCCACGACAAACAAAATTAAATCCGCTTGTGTGGCAACCTCCCGTGCCATCTGCGCCCGTGATTCCCCTTGAATTTCATCCAATCCCGGTGTATCAATTAACTCAACCTGCACCTTCCCTTCGGCATTCGGAGTCCAACGGACGGAACGGGGCCATTGAGTGACACCGTGAAGCGGGCCCGTTTGCACAATTTTCTGTCCGAGTAAGGCATTGACAACGGCTGATTTACCGCGACTGACTAAACCAAAAGCAGCAATGCGAATGACGGATTGGTCGAGTTTGTCTAAAGCAGACTTCAACGCCTCGATTTCAGAACGCAGTGCCGCTTGCAGTTCTACATCGGGGAGATGATCTCGATGGCGGCGCAAGTTGGAATACCAGGACAACGCTTGCCGCAAACTGGCGCGGGTGCGGTTGAACTGAGTTTCTTGTTGGTCTTTGCGCGTTTGGGGGGTTGGACTGCCCGGCGTGGTGTTGGATTGGGGGGTTTGGGTATAACTCAAGGCTAAACACAGAACAAGAGGCTACACTTTTATTTTCGTTTATAGGCAATCTTGGAGAAGGGTAGGGTGGGCAAAATTAAGCAACGATAACATAAGCTTTTCTAGTTCTATCGCTTTTGCCCGCCCTACAAATTGCTACCAATTGCTGAAGAATGAATTGCGAATTCCGAATTGCGAATTCCGAATTATTTTTGTTATCCGATAATTCGCTTGAGCAGCGGAAGTTTATTGTTGTACGGGGGATAGCGCCAACTTTGATCGAACCACAAGCCTTTTTTAAGTACACTCTTGTAGTGGGAAAAGGCATCAAAACTGGCTCTTCCATGATAGTTGCCAATCCCGCTATCCCCGACACCCCCAAACGGTAGAGTTGAGGCAGCAACTTGCATGACGGTGTCATTGATACAAAGGCCACCGGAGGAGGTGGATTGCAACACTTGCTGCTGCTTTTGTTTGTCGTTGGAAAAGATATACAGTGCTAAAGGTTTGGGTCGAGCGTTGATTTGTGCGATCGCTTCCTTGAGGTCAGTGTATTCGAGTACTGGTAAAATCGGACCAAAAATTTCCTCTTGCATCACGGGTGATTCCCAGGACACCCCATCCAATACTGTAGGCGCAATAAACTTTTCTTCGGGTTTGGCTTGCCCACCGATGACAATTTTCCCTTCTTTTAATAGGGATTCTAAGCGCTCAAAATGTCTGGGGCTAACAATTCGACCATAGTCGGGACTTTGAGCAGGGTCATCTCCATAAAACTCTTTTACACATTTTTTGATTTCTGTCAAGAGTTCGGATTTGATGCGGCGATCGACTAAAAGATAATCGGGAGCAATACAAGTTTGCCCTGCATTCAGGTATTTCCCCCAGGTAATGCGTTTTGCGGTATGTTTTAGGTCAACATCCGCATCCACAATACAAGGACTCTTGCCTCCTAATTCCAGAGTTACAGGCGTGAGATGCTTCGCTGCTGCCTGCATCACAACTTTGCCAATCGCAGTACCACCAGTGAAAAAGATGTGATCGAATTTTTCTTCTAAAAGTTGTTGACTGATTTCCACCCCACCTTCTACAACGGCAATATAGTCAGGGTCGAAGTTTTTTTGGATAATATCTGCTATTACCTTAGAGGTATTGGCAGCAATTTCGGAGGGTTTGAGGACGGCACAGTTACCCGCTGCCATTGCTCCCACTAAGGGAGAAATCATCAACTGGAACGGATAGTTCCAAGGCGAAATAATTAGAACCACGCCCAAGGGTTCGGGATAAATTCGGGCAGAGGCGGGAAATTGTTCAATGCCTGTAGAGACTTTTTTCGGTTTAACCCAAGATTTCAGGTTTTTGAGGGCGTAGTTGATTTCTGAAATCGAGGCAATTTCAAAATACGCCTCAAAATCCGGGCGTCCTAAGTCCGCTTTAACGGCGTTGACAATTGCCTCTTGATAATCGACGACAGCTTGCTTGAGTTTCTTGAGTTGTGCAATGCGCCAATCAACATCTTTCGTGGTGCCCGTAGCAAAAAATTCTCGTTGCTTGCGGATAATGTCTTTGACTGGGGCTTGAGTAAGCATCCTGTTTTCCTACCTTAACTTTAGAGCTGCTCTATGAAGAAGGTCTTAGAGGTTGTCTCTAAAGAATTGTAACTCCCTGGAGATCCCCCTAAATCCCCCAAAGAGATCCCCCTCCTGTCCCCCTTAACAAGGGGGATGCTCTTAAGTTGCTTCGCCTTTGATATGACGGGGGACTTTCAAGAGTTTTTGTTCCCCCCTTTTTAAGGGGGGCTAGGGGGGATCTGATACTTCTGAGACATTCTCTGAGGGTTGAGTTTCAGCTTTCTTGTGAATACCCTTAATTCATAACGTATTATTTCATCACATATTCCTCTTGAAACGAATTATTGGTCTAACTGGTGGCATTGGCACTGGGAAAACGACAGTCGCAAATTACTTAGCAAACCATCACCAGCTTCCTGTTTTAGATGCGGATATCTATGCCAGGGAAGCGGTGCAAGAAGGTTCGCCTATCCTAAGTGAAATTTTTGAACGCTTTGGTGTGGCGGTTAAGTTGCCGGATGGCACTCTCAATCGGCAATACTTGGGTGAAATTGTTTTCAGGTACCCGGATGAAAAGCAGTGGTTGGAGCAACAAATCCATCCTTATGTTCGCGATCGCATCCTCGCAGAACTCCAGAGGTTGGATACTGCTACTGTAGTCTTGGTCATTCCCTTGTTGTTTGAAGCGGAGATGACAGACTTAGTCACGGAAATTTGGGTGGTTAGCTGTTCGCCCGAACAACAGCTACAGCGAATTATAGAACGCGATCGCTTTTCTCCAGAGCAAGCTCAAATCCGTATTAATAATCAACTTCCTCTTTCAGAGAAAGTTGCTCGTGCTGATGTTGTGCTGGATAATTCTTCAACCGCAGAAGCGCTACTCGAACAGGTTGATTTAGCCTTAGCTTAGGGGCGTATGAAAACAAATTTATCGTTTGGGCACAGCAGTGCCGTGTCCCTACTGAATTCTCTATAAAAAAAAAGAGAGTCACTTGTGGTAACTCTCCCGATCATCAGGGTGCATCTACTAGTCTTATTATGGCGTTCCGGGGTGAGGGGTGTCACCCCCTATTTGTAAAGAATTGATGAAGAGTGAGTGAGCGATCGCTCTCGATTAGTGTCCCCAGCAAGTGGGGACGCGGGTGCTCAAAAGTTAAGCAGCTAGATAGGATGCGATCGCTTCTTTGGGCTAAATTACACCCAACAATCCGCGACAGGAATCAAGTTGCTGTCTGTGTCAGTCGAGAAAGCTGAGAGTTGATGATTGTTCGTCGTGTTCCAAGGGTCGCCATTGTATTCACAACAACAAATCACTATAGGAGAAAAGAGTGCAGCCTCAAAAGCACCAATGTCAACCGTACCGTCCACAATCCGAGGTTCACCACGTTGGTCGGTAGTAATACCTGCTGGGATATTGGCATTGTTGCCTGCGTTAATGGCAGGACTGCCTGGGAGGAGGGCATGGGTGAAGGTGGGGCCGCCGTTATCTTGTAGCGGGCCAAGTAGGGGGTCAATCGGATTACAGCTAGTGCCTACAATGTTGCCATTGTCGCCGTCTGTGAAGCCCGTGCTGCCTGTGGCGTCGCCAATTAGGTTGAAGCTGGTGGTGGTGAAGCTGCCGGAAACGTCAGGATGAATGGGGTTAGGTGCTGGTGAGTTATCGAAGTTCCCAGCAATAATGGTATTCCTGACCTCGGCGGTACCGTCGTTATAAATGCCGCCGCCATCACCAGTGCCATCACGGTCACTATCAGCAATGTTGGCAGTAATGGTGGTATTGGTCACCGTCACGGTGCCCTGATCATTATTGATGCCGCCGCCGCTTTCTGCTGCCAAGTTGCCACTGATGGTGCTGTTGGTCACCTCTAAGATGCCTGTGCTGCCGTTAAAAAGACCGCCACTGTTGTTCCCTGTGTTGCCGCTGATGGTGCTATTGGTTACCGTTACAGTGCCAGTGTTCTCAATGCCACCACTGGTCTGAGCTGTGTTATCACTGATAGTGCTATTAGTTATTGTCACAGTACCACTATTACGGATACCACCTCCACCGCTTGCTGTGTTGCCGCTGATGGTGCTGTCGAGCATCGTCAGAGTGCCGCTATTATCGATGCCGCCGCCCTCGGTTCCGCTGTTGTTGCTGATGATACTGTTAATCAGCGTCAAGGTACCACCGTTATCGATGCCGCCGTCGCCGCCTCGTGATTGGTGGTTGCTGATGGTACTGTTAATTACCGTCAGTTCGCCTCTGTTACCGATGCCACTGTTGGCGTCCCTCCCCACATTGCTGCTGATGGTACTGTCGATCAGCGTCAGGGTGCCACTGTTATCGATGCCGCCATTCGAGAACGCCGTGTTGCCACTAAGGATGCTGTTGGTCAACGACATTCGGGCACTGTTATAGATGCCGCCACCATTGTTGCCGAAATCGTCGCCTAATACGGTGTTGCCGCTAATGACGCTATCACTGACTTCCAACGTGTTGGAGGAACCACCGCTACTAAAGATGCCGCCGCCGAAGAGTTGAGCGGAGTTGCCGACAATGTCGCTGCCACTCACCGTCACAGTGCTATTGTTTCCCTCAACCTTGATACCACTATCTTGGTTTGCACTGATGGTGCTACCGATCACCGTCACAGTGTTGTCGCTTCCTTCGTCATCAAGTTCGATACCACTCTGGGTATTGAAGCTGATGGTACTCTGGCTCACTTCCACGGTGTTGCCATTCTTTGTAATATCAATGCCATCACCAGTGTTTTCGCTGATGGTGGTGTGATTGGTTACCGTCACGGTGTTGTTGCTTCCGTCGATTTCGAGACCATCCTCGCTATTGAGACTGATGGTGCTATTGATCACTGTCACAGTATTGTTGTTTCCCTCAACAGCTAAGCCATCCTCGTTTTCACTGATGGCGCTGTTGGTCACCGTTACGGTGTTGTTACTTCCCCCGATTTCAAGACCATCATCGCCTGAGTTTTTGCTGATGATGCTATTGCTCACCGTCACGGTGTTGTTGTTTCCGTTTTCGTCGATCCTAATACCATCCTCTCCCGCCGAAATGATGCTGTCAGTCATCGTCAGGTTGCTGTTACTGTTGACCTTGATGCCATCACTACCATTGGCAATAGTCAGCCCTTGTATTTCAACCTCAGCGCCGTTAATCGAGAAGATGTCGGAACTACCAGCACCACTGACAGTCAGGTTGTTAGCACCAAGCCCAGCAATCCGGAGGTCGTCGGTAATACTCAGTTGTCCTGAAGTGAGGGTAATGGTATCGGGAATCGCATCGGTAAAAACCGAACCGACGAAGCTAATCGTGTCTGACCCCGCACTGGCGTTGGCTTGAGCGATGGCATCGCGTAAAGAGCCAGATCCACTGTCATTTGTATTAGTGACCTGGAATACAGACCTAGGCGGCTCAACACTAATTGAACTGACCGAAGTCATGACTTGGTAAGTTGCTCCGTCACCTGAGAAAACAATTGGATTCTGACCGATTGTAAATTGTTGCTCAGTTAAGACTCCGATAGTGGCATTGGGTAGAGAAGGGAGTGGAATTAAGTTAGCTAGGGTTGGATCAGCTGCTGCAAACAGGAAGGTATGGATTCCAATTACGTCGTCGGGATCACCCAAGGATTCTAGGAAAAGCCCAACCGCTTCCAAGAAGCTTGGCTCGATGCTAGATTTAACTTGATTGATCGCACTTGCGATATCAGGACCTGGGTTGGCGAGGTTCAGCTGTCCTTCTTCAATCAACCTTCTCACCTCTCCTTCTAAGGACGACCTGAGCTCATCCACTAGGCTGCGGATAGTGCTAAAAGGAGTCGCATCGCTTTCAAAAGCAATTGCCACTGCTCCGACTAGTTCCAGTTGCTCTCCCGATAACAATTCATCTCTTGTAACTGTTTTCACATTCGGAAAAGATACCGTACCCATCTGTCGAGGAATATTTCTTTGATCTCCATCATCTACACCATCAGCCCAATCATCATTGAGAAACCCGCTCCAAAACGTTTGAGTAGAGTTGGATGTATTAAAGCGCGAACGGAATCCAATGACTACAAAATAAGGTTCATCTCCGTTACTAAAAAAACTTTCTTCTTGTGCATCTTGAACTCGCAGTCTCTCAAGATTTAGCTGCCAGTTCTTCAGAGTATTTGCCATTGCTAATTCTCCAAAAAATACAAAAGATTCCTCTTAATGAGGATTAATATCAGTTGTCCTCTCATGTGGCTACTGACTTTACTTGTTGTGAAAAGTCAGTAGCACTGAGACTCAGGTTTCCTTATCCTCGTTAAATGCTCAGGCTTTTGAATTCAAAGCCAACTAGCCCCTTGAGGATCATTGCCAATAACCTTCGCTCCTAGTGTCACGGCTTAACCAGAGTTGGGTAATCGTCAACTGCTGAATCGATAAAGACGATAGTGCTGGAAGTTTTGTAACGATTTTCCAGAGTTTTGTGACACAGTTCTTTACTAAAGTTAAATAGCTGATGAAGTCCGTTGCTTTGAGCCTCTTTGATGTTTTGCATGTTACAATTTCCTCAGAAGGTGTGTTTGTATCAGTATTCGCTGGTCAAATTACTGGAATCAAAAGACTCCTAAAATCCAATTGATTCCTGTTAGCATCACCCCAATCATCATTAGTAGGTAAATGCTACTTACCTACTAATGATTGGTGGCGTGCCAGGAGCTGAAACCCCTTTAGGTCTGGGGCAAGTTTAAGCCACAACTCAAGAGTTTTCCTCAAACAAGTTGTTATTAACTTTTGACAATGAATCCTACTATTCTCCCTTGAGAGATTACTAGTAATTTCACGTATGCTTTATTCAAAAACCACAAAGTTTAATTATATAAATTCTTATTAACGTAAAGACTCATTAAATGTAACTTCTTTGTAGCTAACTTTGAACAGCTTGTATAACGAAGAAAGTAGCTAGAAGTAGTTAAAGACACAAAAAAATTAATAGATGACTTATAAAATCTTTAAGAGGTCATCTCTGTCAATTTGGGTAAGCACGTCACCCATCATAAGGATAAGTTATACAAGCTCTGAAGTCATGGGAAAGCTTAACTTCACACGAGCTTCATAATAGGGTGGGACTGTATTAGTGATTTAGTGACGCAAATGGCCTAGTGTTTGGTCATTATTGCTATAATCTCGCATTTGGGTCTCTTCTACACAAAAGGTTCAGGCGATGAAACCTATGGTATGGGTGACGGCTTCGCGCTTATCCACCCTAAAATCTAGAATCGCTTGACCAATACTCCGCTTAGGTCAGTTGATACGATGCGATCGCTTCCACTAACCGATCAACTTCTGTAGGATGAGTGAAGTAGTGAGTGCAGGCACGAACGCAGTTAGGATTCGCGAGAGTGCGGAGCATGAATCCTTGCTGTTCTAGAAACTGTACCAACTTTAGGTGAGATTGTTCGTTAGTTAAGACAAACGAAACCAGACCGGCTTGGGGGGGTGAGGTACGCAGACAGCGAACAAATTCGAGTTGGGATAAACGTTTCCAGAGGTACTGACTGATTTGACAAATTTGCTCGTAGCGTTCTTGTGCGGTTCCCCATTGTTGATGAGTTGCGATCGCAGCACGTAGTCCGGCATACAATGGGTAGGCTGACGTTGCGACTTCAAACCTTTGTGCATTGGGTTTCCAGCCTATAGGATTACCCGTTGCATCATTCACAATTCCTCGCCAACCTATAAAAGTTGGGTGAAGACTTTCCATGGCATCGGGACGCACATAAAGTCCACCGAGTCCTTCAGGCCCACACCACCACTTGTGGCCGGTGAATGCATAGAAATCAACGCCTGATTCCATCAAATTTAATGGCAAGCAACCCACCGACTGCGCGGCATCCACCAAAACTCTGATGATATGGCTACCTGTAGAATAACTGTGGCAGGCATCAACAATTTCCCGCAGCGGCAAAACTTGACCGGTATTCCACAACAGATGACTTAGAACGACTAATCGCGTATTCTTCCGCAGGTGCTGTGCGATTACGGTTGTGGGATTTCCCTGATTGAGGGTTTCTAGGATGGGACAGGTGGAGACTTCAACCTGAAACCGTCGGCAAATTTCATGGGCTGTAGCCACAATGCCAGGATGTTCGCAATCCGTGAGCAGGATGTGGTCGCCGGCTTGCCAATCAATCCCCCACATGGCAATGTTACAACCAACCGTCACATCTTCAGTGAGAGCGATCGCTTCTACAGGTGAACCTAACTCAGATGCGATCGCAAGTCTTGTCTTATGAGCTTCCTCGATTACCCAAGCATTGACGCCAGCAGAAAATGGACCATGTAGCTGAATGTATTCATAAGCTTTTTGAATCGCCTCCAACGCTGCTTGAGGTAGCGTCCCTTGGCCTCCAAAGTTGAAATAGGCTTTATTCGCTAAGGCAGGAAATTGCTGCCGGTGGCTGTCAATCTGCGTTGGTATAGAGTAGATGCCAGTCATAAAACCTATCAAACAGAACAAAACCATATTATCGTTCTGCTGATCTGATCGAGATGGGCAATAGTGCGAAATCAGAACGGAGAATGGGAAAATTTTAGTAAATTTACGTAGATGAGGAACGATTAAACTTCGGTTAATATAGCAGCAAGCTATCAAGACTGCTACCTACTATTGGCTGATCTTTGAATCTACCTTTAAGGGGATTTCACCGAGGCTAAGGGTTGAGGAGAATAAGTAAGCGTAGACGGAAAAAATCCATTGAGTAAACAGACAAGCGAAAGTTAATAGAATTCGTCTCAAGATTTGGGCAGTAGCGAGAACTGAGCCAATACGCTTTCTAACTCAGTCTGTTTGTAGGGATGCAGGGCAACTTGGTTCGCTGTAATCCTGTGCATCATACTTTTCGTTGAAAAGAGACTAAGCAGATGAGAGGAATAGGGGAACAGTCAGCAATAACTCTCACTGTTTACACTTCTCATCAAACACTCGCTCGATACCTATTTTCTGCCAAGAAAGGGAGGAAAGCGTCGATGGGGCAGGGAGTCTGAGGAGAAATAGCTCATTGTGAGCCCTAAAGTGCTGAGTCTCAGCTAAAAGTGCGATCGAGTAAGCACAATCGCTAATTTTTGGAGTGAATGAGGCTATAGTGAGCCTGGAAAGGCATTCTACTCAATATCTCGAACTGAATATGCAGCCACTAACTTGTAAAATCCTTGACTTAAGTTGATGTATCGCAAGTTAGGCTCCGTATTTTCACGGACATTACCAGTCAATCTACGGAGTTCATACTTAGAAATCATTTGCTATTGTGGTATGTACGTAGAAGATTAAAACCTTAATAGAAGCCAACTGTCAGTCTAGGTGGAATCTTTTCATTGGCTCCTAATCAGGGCGACAGTGGGAATTGAGGAATCAAACCGGGTGCTAAAACCGTAGATTTTGTAATGAATTCTTCCAAAAACCTGGAAGTTGATTATCTATAGAGTATTCACCCTACTCGTTCATCGGATGCCTACCCCCTAAAAACAAGGGATAGTTTTATAGGGAATGCGAACTATTCCCATACCTATGATTATGCAAATCATTTGCCTCCAGAACTTGAATCTTGAATTGATATGAGGAATCTGCTACCAATTTGATCAAGCTCCTACTCTTCGAGAACGCTCCACGAACAGGGCGGGAACTCCTTAATAGGGAACTCCTGAACAGAGAAAGAAAATTAGCCCCAAAGAGCGGGGACACAAGCTGCTTAATTTATTAGGGGAAGAGAAGAAATAGTTGAAACAAGGCGGTAGCCCTTGAAGTTTCAATGCGTCCTGATTCAAATTCCCTAATTTTAATGGTAGGGATTGCCTGTTCAGGAGTTCCTTCTTAATTGATTGTTTCTCAGTCAACTGAAATTTATAGGGCATCTACATAAACCCTATAAAACTAGGATGCATTTCCTGTCTATAGCTAGGGGACAAGGTGAACAAATCCTTCCCCTGTAATTATGGCAATTGCTTAATCGTTAATATTAGAAATTAGAATGACACCAGCGAAATTAAAAATTACAGGCTCAGTTTCTCAGACCCGTGATTCTCGCTCCCAAGAATACCAATCATCTTCTGTGGAATGGTTTTCTAACTTATCAGTTAGAGGCAAGCAGCTTACAGGACTGTTTACTTCAGAAGTAATTTCTATTGTTGGGCTTGTAGGGGTCGGTTCTGTATTGATTGTGACATCGGGGCGAACGCAGTTACTTAGGCAAGCGGAAGCTGAATTAGCTGTTGCGGCCATTAACTACAACATCAAAATTGACCAAATGGTTACGGGTTTCCGCAGCCAATCCGATAACACGGCTGTAATCACAGCGGCGAAAACTCACGCCACAGGTCAAAGTCTAACACCCGATTTGCGCGCTCAAGTTAAGCAGGTTCTTCGCAATGAAATTGAGGCAGAAAACATTGAATATGCAACGTTAGTAGGCAAAAATTTGCAAATTATTGTTAATGCTAACAAAGATCGGGCTGGAGAGACGTTCAATCCGAACAATTTAGTGAGTGAAGTCTTCAAAAATCCCAAGCAAATTGAAGCCAGCCAAATTGTGAGTTGGTCTGAATTGGCGAAGGAGTCACCGTCACTTCCTCAGGGTTTTCCCAAACAAGATGCTCTGATTCGTTACACGGTTACTCCGGTTAAGGATTCGGCAACTGGCAGTGTTATTGGTGCATTGGTGGCTGGGGATATTGTAAATGGCAAGTTGTCAATAGTCGAAAATACCCTACGCACTTTTGGTGGAGGTTACAGTGCAGTTTATACTTACCAACCTTCTGGAAAATTTACTTTAGCGACGGCATTAGACCAAGGTGCAGCTACCTCTGTAGAGCAAGCAAAGACCAATGTTCCTCTATTGGGTACATCCATACTACAGAAAGCTGTTGCCCAACCGGGAAAAATTGTCACCGAACGAGCCGTTGCCGGAACCCAAAGCTACACAATGGCAGCTAAAGCTGTAACCGATTTTACGGGACAGCCGATCGCTATTTTAGTCCGGGGAACGGAAGAAACTGCACTCAATAAACTGCTTGGGGAGAGTTTACTCGTACAGTTGGTTATATCTGCCTTAACGTTGGTAATTGATGTGATTTTAGCCGTTTGGCTGGGGCGAACCATCGCTCAACCCCTGAAGCAGTTACAACAAACCGCCCAAAAATTTTCTCAGGGCGATCGCAAAATCCGGGCTGATGTTGTGAGTACCGATGAAGTTGGAGAACTGGCACAGACATTTAATGATTTGGCAGACAGCATTGTCGCTAGTGAAGCCTTTTTGGCCGAACAAGCTCGTCGGCAGTTAGCCGAAGCTGACCGTTTGCGCTTGTATGCTAAGTTTACGAGCAGTATCTATAAATCGCTCAATTCAGACGATATTCTCAGCAACTCGGCTGAAGGCGTGCGAATTGTTGTACAAACAGAGCGAGTGGTGATTTATCGCATCCATCCGGATTACGAAAGTGGGACAATCACCGCCGAATCCGTGGCACCAGGCTGGATTCATGCCTTAGGGCAAACCATCGATAACCCATTAGCTCCAGAGGAGATTGAAAAATACAAAATAGGACACGCTTGGGTTTGCGATAATGTGCATGAAGCGCAATTGTCGGACGATCATCGCAAACTAGTAGAACGCTTTCAAGTTAAAGCGTTTATGATCGTACCCATTTTACAAGACGGTGAAGTCGTCGCTTTGTTATGGGCTCAGCAATGTTCTGCCCCCCGAGTTTGGCAAAACTATGAAGTGGATATTTTCAGACAGTTAGCCGCTCAAATTAGCTTTGCCCTCAACCAATCCCTCCTCCTCGAACAGCTAGAGCGATCGCGCCAAGATGCTGAATTAGCTCGTCAGGCAGCAGAAGCCGTTTCTCAGCAAGTTGAACAAGCCCGCCAAAAAGCCGAGTGGGTTTCTCTCGAACAACGTCAGCAAAAAGAAGAACTTCAGAGCCAAGTTTTGGATCTGCTCAATGATATTGAAAGTTCAGCCAAAGGTGACTTGACCGTTCGAGCTCAGGTGACAGAAAGTACAATCGGTACTGTTGCTGACTTTTTCAATTCCATTATCGAGAACCTGCGAGAAATTGTTTGGCAAGTCAAACAAACCTCTGTCCAAGTCAATCATTCTCTCCAAGAAGATGAATACGCTGTCCGGCAACTCTCCCTAGCTGCACTTCAACAAGCCGATGAAATTACTCGGACTCTAGACGCTGTTGAACAGATGACGCATTCCATCCAAGAGGTGGCTCAAAATGCGACTCAAGCGGCTAAAGTTGCCCGCACGGCTGCGATTGCGGCAGAAGCGGGTGGAGTAGCGATCGATAGCACGGTAGAAAATATCTTGAATTTGCAATCAACAGTGGTCAAAACCACTGACAAAGTCAAGCTTCTGGCTGAATCGTCCAAGCAAATTGCCAAGGTAGTTTCCATCGTTCAGGGAATTGCTCTTCAAACCAATTTATTAGCAATTAATGCTGGGATTGAGGCTAGCCGTGCGGGTGAAGAAGGACAAGGTTTCCGAGTGGTTGCCGAACAAATCGGTGAACTCGCAACTCAAGTCGCCAATGCCACCCGAGAAATTGAACAGGTGATTGAGGCGATTCAAGATGGTACCAAAGAAGTAATTGAGGTGATGCAAAAGGGAAGAACTCAGGTTGATCATGGCACCCGCATGGTAATTGATGCCAAGCAAAATCTAGAGCAAATATTTGATGTTTCTCGTCAAATTGATGAAATCGTGCAATTCATTTCAGACGCAACGGTTTCTCAAGCCCAAACCTCTCAACTTGTTAAAGAATTGATGCAAGATATTGCCCAAACCTCTCAACTCACTTCTAATTCCTCTCACCAAGTCTCCGATTCCTTAAGACAGACAGTAGCAGTGGCAGAAAAATTGCAGATGTCTGTTGGTCGATTCAACATCGGCACTGCTGAACATTGAAGGTTGAAGGTTGAAGGTTGAAGGTTGAAGGTTGAAGGTTGCAGGTTGAAGGTTGAAGGTTGAAGGTTGAACGTGTAGTAGATAACCTGCCAAGCTGTCAACCTAACCCATTCACTGACAAATCCCATTACATACGCTTTAGACAACTATGACAGTTTCCTACAATTCTTATCTTGTTCTTTTGTCAGCGATAATTGCTGTATTGGCTTCTTACACGGCTCTTGAACTTTCTGGTCGGGTAACGAAATCGCAAGGCTTAGCGCGCCGATTTTGGTTGATGGGAGGCGCACTCTCCATGGGGATGGGAATTTGGTCGATGCACTTTATTGCTATGCTTGCCTTTTCCGTACCCATTTTCATTAGCTATAACTTTGTTATTGTTCTGATCTCACTCGTTGCCGCCATCTTAGCCTCAGCTCAAGCCTTATTTATTGTTAGTCGTCCCAAGCCTAGTATGGCAGCTTTACTCGGAGGCAGCAGTTCTATGGGTCTTGGCATTTGCATCATGCACTATACAGGAATGGCAGCGATGCAAATGCCTGCTTCTGTTCGTTATAAACCGGATCTATTCTTACTCTCAGTTGTCATTGCAGTTGTCGTATCTCTAGTCGCTTTAAAGCTGTCCATTGGATTTCGGGAACGGTCTGGCCTCAAAGGATCTAAGTTCGCAACGGCTTGCATCATGGGGGGTGCGGTACTTTCAATGCACTATACGGGAATGGCAGCAGCGATGTTTCAACCCGATTTGACGAGGCTCGTTAAAGCCGCCGGCTTAGATAATTTATCTTTAGCTTACATTGTTTGCCTTTTTACTCTTCTGATTCTAAGCATGACCCTCGCAACCATATATCTCCATACTGAGACGAGAAGTTTGCAGAGGTGAAGTACCCCTCAAACCCTTCGGGTAGGAAAAAGGTAAAAGGGAAAAGGTAAAAGGGGCACAAAAAACCTTTTCCCTTTCAAGCGAAGCGACTGCCTTTCCCCTGCTCGCACGATGTTTCCGTGTCTTATCGCTAAAAATTAGCTATAGCGAGTTAACCTAAGTCAACTGAGTGAATAGACCCAGCCGACAATTTAAAAAGATTCGGTTATGGTAGAAGTTAGGTCAACAAACAAGCGCTTTGCGTGATGGGTGCGTTTGGCTAGTATGTATAATAACGAGCATCGCCGCCGACAGTGCATCTCTACTAGGCTCCTATGTTAAGTGCATCTCTACCATCCGTTGACTCGTTAGATCATTGCGGCAAGAGTATCGAGTCGAGAAAAAAGTGTTGAGTTGCAGTCTCTATCAGCTCTATAACCAAACCCTAGTTGCTGTGGTGGATATACTAGCGAATTGGCCTGAAAGATAGAACATCTTTCTACAGGTGATTTGCCAAACACTGTCAAGCTATTGGTCAGTGTTCCTGCTGTTGGTGCCAAATAGTCTTTCAAGGTGGAAAAAGCCTTTTCTCGCTTGCAACGACTCTGGAATCTTGCGTGCAGTGTGCCTGCCTATGTTTGAATATCAGTCTGGCAATGCCCTGGAAATTACTGAAACTTTAATCAAATCAGGTGAGCATTTGATGAAGAGCTAATTTCATTAAGCTTTCAAGTTGATCAAATCACGTTCATCTGCTTCATTGATACAGTCAGCTTACTAAAGCTGCTGTTTCTAGACTTTGTCAAAAAATTTTCGTCATGCAGTAATTTTGTGAGGATAACCAGACATGAGTAAAGTCCTGCTAGTAGAAGATAACGTCTCTCAAATGAGCTTAATGGAGGGTTATTTGAGAGAGAAAGGTCACATTGTCATTGGTGTTAACAATCCCAAAGAAGCTTTGAATAAGATAATAGAACACCAGCCGGATATCGTTGTTACAGATGTTGTTATGCCAGGAATGAGCGGCTTTGAATTATGCCGCAAGCTGAAGAATAATGCGGCTACTGCTAAAATTCCTGTAATTATTTGTTCTTCTAAAGACCAAGAAATTGACCGCCTCTGGGGTATGAAGCAAGGAGCTGATGCTTACTTAACTAAGCCTTTTTCTAAAGAGCAATTGCTTCGCGCTATCAATTTAGCTGTAGTTTGAATTAGGAATATATTAGACCTCTTGCACTAGTGCAAGAAGGCAAAAGAAATAAGGCAGGAGACAAAAGGGAAGAAAGCTTGTACAGTAAGTTTTTTAACCTTTTTGGACTGATGAATTATTTTCGCCGCGCTGCACTAGTCATACCGAGTTGCGTTCAAACATAGTAGTCCAGACTGACGCGGGGACGCGGGGACGCTCCAGAACATGAATATGCTACGTATGAACGCAACTTTGTGTCAATCGACGCTAGTAAATCAATCAAATTTATCTGCGTTAATCTGCGGTTCATAAACTCAAATCAGTATTTTTGCAAGAAGTCTATTGATTGTAAGGGTACGGCATTGCCGTACCCCTACTGTATTTGAGACTTGCTGAGAACTGCCATAAATCTGGAACGGTTAATTAGCGCTCAGTTGTCGGTAAGGGTTGGGACTCAGAGGGGAATCCAGAGGGAAGAGGGCTAACCAAGCCGTTAGCTGTACCAAAAAGATTGATTGGATTTCTCCCGTCGGTAATTAAAACACTTTGAATGCCAAGCGCTTCTAAAAGTCTAGCTTGCATTTCTGGGCCGGCTTGTGCGATCGCTTTTATTGTCTCTGCACCCAAGGCTTCAATTTTTTGGCGAAATTCAATACTAGTAATCTGGGACATCCGCTCAGCTTTTTCAATCTCTAACGCATTCAGAGTTTGTTGATGCGCTAATTGGGCTTCCTGACGCGCCCTAAGTTGAGCTAATTCGGCTTCCTGGCGAATGCGGATAGCCTCAACTTCTTGTTGGGCGAGGTTAACAGTAATTTCTCCTTGAATTCGAGCGGCTTCAGCTTTAGCTCTTGCTTCTGCTGTGGCTTGTCCTGTTGCCTCAATCGCTGCGTTTTGCGCCTGTAATTCTAAGAGCTTTTTCCGTTCAGCTTCCGCCGCACCCTGATCGATAATCACCTGCCGTTCTAGTCTTGCTTTCGCTTCTTGCTCAATTCGTTCTGCATCTCGGCGTGCGGCCGCTTCTTGAGCATCGGTGGTAATTTGAATCGCAATTTGTACCGATTTTTGCAAACTTTCTAGGGTACGTTCGTCGATGGGTTCTACGGATTGGATGTCAATATTGGTAATCACTAAGTTATTCGCTCTAAAGCGAAATTCATCTCGAATCCGTCCCTCTTCATCTGTGCCGAACACTGCTTGACGGATAATTCGAGCTGAGTTGCGATGAAACTCATCAAATTTTACACCCGCTACCGTCCCTCGGACACGAGATGCGATCGCTTTACACGCATCCCCCACAAAATCAGGCACTTGAAACAGTTTAGTTGCGGATTGTTCGTCATGTCGATCAACATCAAAGTACCAGTTATAGGAAAGCTGGATCTGAAGTCTGGCATGATCGGAAGTCTCAACTGAAAAGATATCTGTCATAAAGTCTGGGCCGAGTAATAAAGCCAAAGACTTGATTACATTGGGTTGCTTGGGCTTTCCCCCGGATAGACTCAGTACCGTAAAGGCTTCATCAGGGCCCAGCATCACTAAGTCTGGGCCATATACGGTACGGGCCGTTCTATATTTATAGTCATGAATCTGCACTGCTGCATTTTGCGGTACATGAAAGACAACAGCCTTCGTTTTATCCCGTGCATTTTGTTGCCCTCGTCTTCCTAATTGTCCCCCAGGTTCATTGTCTCCCGTATCCTGATGTCGGTGCCGTTCAGCCAAGGGATCGACTTTTTTGGTAATCAATTCCTCCACAACGGCGGGAAGTTCTTTTGCCCAAAGTTCTTCATAAGGACTCAACATATAAGCTTGCGGGCCACTCACCAGCTTGAGTTCACCGGTTTGAATGTCGCGCACATAGATTCCTTCATTTTTATCTAAAGGAATCGCCTTGCGACGTTCCATCACTTCCACATCGACGCGAGGAATATAATCTCTAGGGCCCGTAATCATCCACAAGTCGCCCGGTTGACGCTCAATTGCCTGTTCCCCTGAACCTTCTGTAAATGCTTCTTTCGCTCGCAGTAACAGTGCTTCCTGTTCACCGAGGACGTAAACTTGTTGGATACCGCCTTCTAGAAACTCACCCGGATGCAAGAAGAATGAAGTTCTTCCCTGGCGTACCTCTCGCATCCCCAATTGAGGTTTACCGGATGCATCGATCGGATTGGCAACAATACACCATTCGCGATCGCTAAGCGTAGTAATGGCAACTTCTCCCACTACTTCCTCATACACATCGGGAATATGAATTTCTGCATCCTCCAGCGTCACCAACCATTCATCTCCAGCTTTGCGCGGACGACCTAAAATATCGGTAAAGGTGCGTTTGGCTCTCAGATGTAAGGCTTTTCGTTCGGTTAAAACGTAGGCCTTAATCATACCGACGACTTCTTCATCAACTCCCGGTAAATAAGCTCCTTCTTCCCTGACTAGCCACTCTTCACCAGTACGGCGTTGATAGCCTTGGCGATCAATACAATTTTGACGGGCTAGCAGGCGTAAGGCTTGGTTGGGTTTTATAATGCTAGCGGTAACGATTTCTATCACTTCAACTTCCACACGGGGAATATACGTACCCGGCCCTTCAAATAACCAGTCATCACCCGCTAAACGGTTAATGGTTTGAGTCTGAGGTTGTCCATCAACGGTAACGGTAAGGGTATCGGTGAAATCCCGAATGGCTTTGAGACGTAAGGCTTGATTTCTCTCAATCACTTGAAGTTGCCGGATTTCTCCGATCAGTTCTTCGTCGGGATAGAGAGGAAAGGGTTCTTGAGCAAAGCGAATTTCGCGATCGCCATAACGCAGTTTAATCTGGCCGTGTTCATCAGCGACGGGTTGATTCGACTCATCCCGAAGCACCGGATTGGCTACCACACAATAATGTCTGGGTGGCACAACAATCATGGGTTCAGGTTTTAAAATGAGTCGCTCATGATCGCGTAGGGTAATGGTTTGAGGCCCCACTTCTAATCGAGTAACCCCTGTGTTGTTATCGAGAACGTGAATGAACTGCTGGGGTTTGAGGCGAATGATGCCAGTAGAAGTTCCGGGAAAGTCGGTTTTACTTTCGGGTTTGTGTTCAGTGGTAGTCATTTGTTTACTCTAATTGCAGTTGATAAGTTTTGGGTTTAAATCAATGTTTAAGGGATTTTATATTGTCTAGGTTTCTCTGGGTTTTTTAAGAGATTTGTTGCCACTGTTGTAGCTTATGGGTTTCTCGATTGCCAAGCATTGTCTTAATAAAGCTTTGTAAAGGTTAAACTCGCAGGTAGTAAGAAGTCGGATTTCTTGAAGAAACCCGATTTCTGATCGTGAGGTTTATTTCTGTCCGCTTGTTTAAATATGTGACAATTGAGGATTTACTCTACGGCTTCTCCTCCTGTAAGAGGGTTGATTAATTAACCACAGATGAACGCAGATAAACGCAGATGTTATTACTTTTTTTCGGGATTTATCTTGAATTGGGCTGAAGATTTCTGGAAAGTTGGATTTATTTCCAAACAATCGTGGGATGGGCATCTTGCCCGTCCCATGACAGTGCAAATATGGAATAGCTTAAGTTGTGTGACTGTATTAATTACGAATTCCGAATTCTTCAGTTCACTCGTTGCAAGGTTGCCCGTGTGGGGTCGAGGATTTTTTGACCTAAACCTGCAAATTTGACGGCAATACTGATTTTATTGCCTGAACCAAAAACATGGGTGACTTCACCTGTACCAAAGGTGTCATGTATGAGTAAATCGCCTACTTTCCATTCCTGTGACTGTTTGCTTGAACGCTGAGATTTTTGCTCTTTGGGTGCTGATATAGAAGACGCTTGTTTGTTGGATTTGACTTTCACCAATGTGCTGCTGACTAAATCTTTGGGTAATTCCTCAAGAAACTGCGATCGCACGGCGGGTTCCCGATTACCATATAAGCGTCGCTCACGGGCGTGGGAAAGATAAAGTTGTTCTTGTGCACGGGTGATGCCTACATAGCAAAGGCGGCGTTCTTCTTCCAAGGATGCCGGGTCATTCATAGAGCGATAATTAGGGAATAATCCCTGTTCTAGCCCTACTAAAAAGACAACGGGAAACTCTAACCCTTTTGCTGAATGCAGCGTCATCAAGGATACTGTTTTTTGCCCATCTTTGAGGTCATCTAAATCAGAAGCAAGAGAGGCATTAGCTAAAAATCCTTCTAAGCTGGTGTCTTCGTTTTCTTCTTGGAATTGGAGGACGGCGTTGTACAATTCAGCGATGTTGGCGATGCGGTTTTCTGCTTCGTCGGTGCCTTGTTTTACTAAATCCGACAGATAACCGGAATCTTCCATGATGCCTTTGACAATTTCAGCGGCTGAAAGATTTTCCACTTGCTGTTGCCACTTCTGAATGAGTTGGGCAAAGCCATTCACCGCTTTGGCGGAACGTCCAGCTAAAGTATTAACGGAAGTTTGGTCGCTTAAAATTTCCCACAGGGATACTCCTAATTCATTGGCAGCATTCATCAAGGCATCAACAGTCGCTTGACCAATGCCACGTCGGGGGGTGTTAATAATTCGGAGTAAGCTGACGGTATCATCAGAGTTTGCCAGCGCTCTTAAATACGCTAGGGAATCTTTGATTTCTTTGCGATCGTAAAACTTTAGTCCCCCCACAATTACGTAAGGAACTTTACCTCTTAAGGCATCTTCAAAGGGCCGAGATTGGGCATTTGTGCGGTATAGGATAGCGAAGCTGCCCCAGTCCAATTCTGGGTGCTGTTGTTCCATTCTAATAATTTGATTGATAACAAACTTCGCTTCTTCTAGCTCATCATCAGCTTTGTGAACATAAATTTGTTCTCCTAAGCCGCGTGTGGCTCGAAGGACTTTATCAATGCGTTGGGTGTTGTTTTCAATTAAATAATTAGCGGCTTGGAGAATGTTTTCCCTGGAACGATAGTTTTCTTCCAGTTTCACCATTGTCCGAGTGTCTTCATCCGCCAATCCATCCCCAAAGTCTTGCTGAAACTCCAATAAGATAGTGAAGTCAGCCATTCTAAAAGAATAGATGGATTGGTCAGCATCACCCACGACAAAGATGGAGCGCTCTTTCCAATTCCATTCACTCTTTTTCGTCTCCCCATTGGTCGCTAACAGGCTAATCAAATCATATTGAATCCGATTGGTATCTTGATATTCATCTACCAAAATATGACGAAATTGCTGATGCCAGTAGCCTAATACCGTTTCATTCTGTTGGAATAATTTGACGGGGACTAAAATCAAGTCATCAAAATCGAGGGCATTATTGGCAGCGAGTTGGTCTTGGTAAAGGCTGTAAACTTGGGCAAGGACTCGTCCCTTATAATCGGGCTGGGTTCTCTCTACATCTTTAGGAGATAATCCCTGATTTTTAGAGTTACTAATGGCGTAGCGGAGTTTGCGGGGGTCAAATTTTTTGTCATCCAGGTTTAACTGTTTGGTGACGATATTTTTAACCAAACTTTGAGCATCAGATTCGTCAAAGATGGAGAAGTTACGGCTCCACTGATGCCCTTTTTCGTCTTGATATTTGTTGATATCGAGACGGAGGATGCGAGCAAATAGGCTATGGAAGGTGCCAATCCAAAGGGGTTTGATGTATCTTTTGTAAACGCGCGATCGCAACTGGGTTTGTTCTTCCTCTGGCAGGAGTTCCAGACGTTGCCCATGTTTTTGCTGCGCGAGTTGCTGGGCAAAGATTAATTCAATCCGGGTTTTCATCTCCCGTGCCGCTTTGTTAGTGAAGGTAACGGCGAGGATGTTTTCCGGATCGACTTTGTGGGTGAGGATGAGATTGGCAATGCGGTAGGTGAGTGCCCTTGTCTTGCCGGAACCCGCGCCAGCAACCACAAGCAGGGGCCCACAGAAGTGTTCGACGGCGCGGCGTTGAGAGGGGTTGAGGTGGCTGAGGAAATCGATGGTTGCAGTCATGGCTAGATGGAGGGGCAGGCGTCGGTTTTAGCAAGAAAGTCTGTTCTAGTCAAGGGTATCGTATCTTGGTGGCAGACTGTAGGGGTGAGATGCGATGAGCTGAAGCAGGCAAGATGCCTGCACTACGGTTTTACGGTTTAGAACCCAACTCGGTATCAATATTTCACCTCAGGTGCCTTTGTCCGTCAGACTGGATAATAGGGATAACCAACGAAAAACGCACTGATGTAGCCTGCTAGCCAGGAACATAAGAACCAAATCGTAGGGAGAAAGCACCTATGGTAATGATACGGAATTCGCTCTCATAACCCCTTTTTCGCCAACAGTCTTTTATTCTCCCCCTTGTCTCCCTTGTCCTCCTTGTCCCCGTCAGAGAGAATGAGGGGCTATTGAAACGGATTTGGTATGATTTCCACACAAGTGAGCGAGCTTGAACTCGAAGCCAGTTGTCTTGAATGGGATGTGCCATTCCACTTAAGTTGACTGAATCCAATCAGCAGTAGCCGCGTCGCTGAGAGCCTATGCAACCAAAACATCCCTGGTTACAAAAATGTCTAGAAAAGCTGGAAGAATTACCCCAGATCAAGGCAACAACAACTATAGAGCCTTACCACTCAGGAAATGCGATCGCAGATGGACTTTTAACCATCTACACCCCTCAGCAGGAGCTCGACTATATTGTTGAAATTAAATCTAACCTAACTCTTGAAACGCTCAGTCTAGCGCTCGACTATCTGAATCACCTGAAACAACGGCTCAGCTATCATCAAAGACCACTGCTTGTTACAGATGCGCTATCCGATGCAGTGGTTGACACACTTCTCGAAAAAAATATTGAATTTATCGACACTACGGGTAACATTCATCTCAACAATTCATCAGTCTACATACTGATTAGAAACAGTTCAGTTCAAAACAGGAAATCCTCTTCTGCCTCCACGATTACTGCCAGCGCTCTGAAAGTATCATATACGCTACTTAGAGATCCCAAGATTTTAAAGGCTCCCCCTCAAAAATTAGCAGAAGCTGCCGGAGTTGACTTAAAGACGGTCAAACGCAGTCTAGAGAAATTGTACAAACTCAATTATCTACAGCGTCAACGAGGTGGCGAGTATCGGATTGAAAATTACATCAGACTTTTGGAACGATGGGAAATGGGCTATATAGAAAATTTGCGCTCTGAACTCTTGATAGATACATTTAGCCCTATTAAAAACCGTCCATTCTCAGACATCTCAGGCGAAATCCTAGAGATAGCCAGTTCTTATAAACTCCTAATTGGGGGAGAATTTGGCGCTGCAATCATTACAGGTTACTTGAAACCAATCACTGCCGTTCTTCACATCCCAGATCGAGAGAATTATCGGGTCACAACCATTAAGCTACGCCTCACGTTACGCCTCAAACCCGATCCAAGAGGAAACATTAGCATTCTGACGCAGTTTGGTAATAAGAATGGCTGGAACAATACCGAACTCAAACCCGTTGTCGATCCCTTACTTATTCATGCTGAATTGGCTCTGCATCCAGATGAGCGTCTAAAGGAGACTGCTAGCCGTCTTTACGAGAAATATATTGCCAAGAGACAACGAATCGCCGAGATGCAGTAGCATGAACCATCCACAGACCGGACTCGACTTAGAAACGAAACAAGTCTTAACCGATCTCAAAGCTATCATTGATCGCTTACAAGTTCCGATGCTGTTGATCGGTGCTAGAGCAAGACTTCTCATCTTCGACAGTCAATATAACGTTCAGGGTCGAGCAACCACAGATTGCGATGTGGCAGTACAACTGGAAAACTGGGAGCGTTACGATACCTTAGTAACCGAAATGACTGCCAGGGAAGCTCCTCGATTTAAGAAAACCAGCGTCATCCACAAATTTATTCACCTTGCAACTGGATTGGAAGTTGACGTTATTCCCTTCGGAAACATCAGTAACGAAAAGCAGGAAATTACCTGGAATGATGGTAATCAAATGAGCCTTTTAGGATTACAAGAAGCTTTTTTAAATGCACAAGTTGAAAAGATTGACGATATTGAACTGCTGATTCCAGATATTCCCGCTTTTATA
>CBKWLJ010000058.1:0-26805 GCA_966675205.1 uncultured bacterium | reverse complement strand
AGATTACGTTCAAGACCTCATCGAGCAGCTATAGATACAGGACTTACGCACAGACTTTGTATAGAGTAGGGGCACGAATGCCAAAGCCCTTACAGATAGCAGTTCAACGGTAAATTTGTGTAAGTCCTGAGATAATCTACTCCCTTATCGCTCAAAGAGTACCCATCATTCAAAAGCTGGGGAAGAAGATTCTTATATTTCCTCTACCCCAGCTTCCCTGCTGTTTCAAGCAACTTTCTTCTTAAGCGAGCAGTAATAGGACAACTTCTTACTGAACCGATGCTCTAGGCGGCTGGAGTGATGGTAACATCCAAGCCAAATGAACCAGAAACTACTGGTAGCTCATCACCATAGAGCAACTGGTAATAGGAAATTACATTAGTAATGTTTGGAGTAAGAGAGTAGTTGATCGGCTCACTAATGTCTTCAATTACGTTGAGAAATTCACTTAAAACAAGATTAATTTCGTAATTCCCTGATGCTGCAATCGTTGCTTCTCCAACTAAAGCTCCGTCTACCACATCAACATTAAATCCATCGATGATGAGAGCATTTTGAGTGCTGTCGTAGGTGAAATCAAAACTAGTGACACCTGTTTCAGTCGTCAGAAAGTCATTGTTATTTTCAGGAGTGTTATCGTCATCATCGGTAACAGTAATGTTGAATAAACCATCTAACAAGTCAACCCCATCCTGTGCATCTGTAATTTCTAAAGCATCTAAAACGTCTTGGATAGTATCGGTAATATCAACGTCTAGAACACTAAAGACTTGTTCAATAGGAGTCGTAGAGGTAAAGCCTAAGTAATTACTAACTAAGGGGAAATCTAAGGTGATATCACCATCTTCATACTGTGCCGGGTCGTTGGGAACGGTGAAGCTGCCACCTTGGAAATCTTGTGAAAAAGTTTGTGTAGAGGGAATAGTACCAGGTTCTAAGTCCAGTACCTCTTCGAGTTCGGGAATAATGAACATCCCAGCTAAAGGGTCAACATTTACAGTCCCAGAAATATTTCCTTCGAGAATATTGAATGTTATCGTATCGCTTGCTGGTGTCTCTAGAGCGAATTGCGGAAGAGTGAAAGTGGTAGATGAGTGCATCATGGTAGGTTTTTTTGAAATAATTGACTCAGTAAAAACTTATTTGCGCGATCGCATTCCTTCCCGAGTTGGGTAGACTATCGCAAAAATACTGCAATTCGCTCTACTGCTGTTTCCAAAATGGCAGGATTGTGTACCAAAGCAAACCGAACATATCCTTCCCCAGCTTTGCCAAAACCTGCCCCCGGTGCAACCGCTACTCCTGTCTGTTCAACTAGCTGTGTACAGAATTTCACAGAATCATTCGCCCAAGGTTCCGGCAACTTTGCCCATACATACATGGTTGCTGTGGGAGTGGGAACTTGCCAGCCAATGCGATGCATGGCGTGGATGAATGCATCGCGCCGCTGACGGAAAATTTCTACAGATTGTTTGACGCTATCTTGAGGGCCACGTAACGCGGCGATCGCGCCGTTTAAAATTCCCCGATACTGGTTAAAATCAACGGCTGCTTTGACTTGCCGCAATGCTCGAATCAGTTGAGCGTTCCCAATCGCGAAACCAATCCGGAATCCGCCCATGTTGTAGGACTTGGAAAAGGTAAAAAACTCAATCGATACTTCTTTATCACAATCAGCTTGCAATACTGAAGGAGCTATCGATTTTGGATTGGGGATTTTTTCAGCGTTTTCTGAAAAGACTAAATCCGCATAAGGAAAATCGTGAACGAGAACCAAGTTGTGTTCACGACAAAACGCAACGGCTTTTTGGAAGAAAGACAATGGTGCAATCGCTGTAGTCGGGTTATGAGGATAGCTCAAGACCATCATTCTGGCTTGAGCAAGTACTGGTATTGGAATATCCTCAAACACTGGCAAGAAATCATTCTCTTCCAGTAAAGGCATTGTATAAATTTGACCACTGGCTAAGTAGACTCCACCCGCATGGGAAGGATAGCCAGGGTCTAATAAGAGGGCAAAATCACCGGGATTGAGAACCGCTAAGGGTAAGTGAGCTGTGCCCTCTTGAGAACCAATTAGGGGTAATACCTCTGTTTCTGGGTCAACTGGGATGCCAAATCGTTGGGTATACCAGTCTGCCACGGCTTGGCGAAAGACTCGAGTACCATGAAACAGCAAGTAACCGTGAGTACTGTTGTCAGACAAAGACTCTCTTATCGCTGTCAAGACGTGTTCTGATGCTGGAAGGTCAGAAGATCCTAATGACAGGTCAATAATCTCCTGTCCCGAGGCTTTGGCTTTTGCCTTCGCTTGATCCATATCCGCAAACACGTTGGTTTGCAGTGGTTGTAAACGCTGAGCAAACTGCATACTTTTGTCCCTTATCCCTTATCCAGGATGACCCATGACCAAAAGAATTCGCAATTCGCAATTCGGAATTAATTAATTCAGGATACAAGCCCCTAAATTTATTGATGGAGAACAGGGAAACGCGCAACATCAATATTCCATCCCCTCAATTCATCTATGGGGTTTTAATTCCTTGCTTCCTTGCTTCATAATTCCGAATTGGAGCTTTCGCGGCATGATTCATGACCCTTAGCTGAAGCGTTGAGGTTGAGTTATGACACGGCCGATAAATCAGCGTCCAGCCACCCCTCTAATTTTGCCCTGCTAATGGCTCCTTCATGAGATTTCACCACCTCACCTTTTTTAAACAGTAGAAGTGCTGGAACCCCTTCGATGTGGTACTGCTTCACTGTTTCAGGATTGGGATCGACTTCCATCTTAACGACTTTTAAGCGATCGCCATAATTGTCAGCTACCCCTGCCACCGATGGCGAGACTAAACGGCAAGGGCCGCACCAAGACGCCCATAAATACACCAATACAGGTTGCTCGGCTTTTAAGACTTCGGTTTCAAATTCAGAATCCGTAATTGAGATAACGCTACTCACTAAACTGTGCTCCATCCTGGAAATTACTTCTTTCACAAGCTCACTCTCTATCTGTATTAAAACTTTTGCGAGATAGAACAGTAAGCAAGTTTCCCTATTACTTCACATTTAATACAGTAAATCAGTCCGAGCCTTTGACGCTAAGAGTTCTTATTCATCTTTAATAGTCTATATAGCTATTTAACTATTTTAAGTTCATCTTGTTGATTGGCAGCCTCGACTCATTTTCCGGTTTTGCTCAGCTAACCGGTGTACTCCCCAACAATTAAGACCTAGATAGACCCTTGCCAATCCACTGGGAACTTTGTGCTGCTTGGATTGAATGCGTCGCCTATCGAGGTCTAAAGTGTAGGGGATGTTGTTAAAACTGCCCTGATCCCTACAAATTATCGATTTGCTTTCGCAGAGCTTCCAATTCAGCGTCAACTGCTGAATCAGAAGAGGCCGTTTTTTTCTCCTCGGAGGCGGGTAGCGCTTGCTGAGAGACTGACCCCCCAGTTAATTGCGCTTTCATGGCTGCGAGCTCATCATCGACATCACTGCCGGATTCAAGCATGGCAAATTGCTGTTCTAATTCATTCCCCGCCAGCTCATGAGCTGCCTGAGAACGAGCCTCCATCTCCAACACTTTGTCTTCCATCCGCTCAAACGCAGCCATGGCAGAGCTGGTTCCCATCCGACCAATCGTACTTTGCAACTGCTCGTTCGCCTTAGCCGCACTTGCCCGTGCCTTGAGCATATCTTTCTTGGTTTTGGCTTCAGAAATCTTGCTTTCCAAGGCAATGAGGTTGCGCTTTAGGGTATCAACCTGACCCGTCTGCTGCTCTAGCTGACTTTTCAGTGAAGCTGCTGTTTCGGAAACAGTCTTCTTGCGAACGAGTGCCTCACGGGCTAGGGTCTCATCCCCTTTACTGAGCGCTAGTTGGGCTCTAGTTTGCCAATTGTTGGCTTCGGATTGGTTTTTGTTGTATTGTTGCTCAGTACGTTTTTGAGTCGCAATTGCCCTGGCAACAGCTTGGCGTAGCTGGATCAGGTCTTCTTGCATATCAACAATGGCTTGATCCAGAATTTTTTCTGGGTCTTCAGCCTTGCTCACCATATCGTTCAGATTAGCTCTGACGACTCTGCTCAGGCGATCAAATAATCCCATGACGCTGTCTATCCTCTCGGAATATATATTAACTGTGAAGCTGGCTTCACGGCTTCAGCCTGCTAGTGGAGCTGTGCCGTTTAAGCGATAGATGCTCTCCTCTCTCAATACTTCAAGCGCAATTGTTGAAGTTACTCAAAACACTCATGCTGAAGCGATTGAGACAAGAGGCTTTTAATCCAGTGTAAAAACTCCAACCCCAAAAGCGCTAGCTTCTAACTAGTCACCAACTGGTCAAGAGCCATCAAGTTCAGAGCGAAGTTTTTTGAGTTCTCCTTCAATTTCTGGATTTTGAACCGATGAAGTCTGACTAGAGGGTAACTTTGCTGATTCGCCACCCTTGAGCAGGTTCGCTTTCATCGTTGCCAACTCAGTATCAACGTTATCGCTACCTTCAAGAGCAGCAAATCTTTTTTCCAAATCGCTGCTTCCTAACTCGGCGATCGCCTCGGACTGTGCCTCGAGTTGCATCACTTTTTCTTCCATCCGCTCGAACGCACTTAAGGCATTTCCTGTACCGACATTGCCCAGCATCTCGTTAATTTTCTGAGAGGCTTGAGCAGAGCGTGCCCTAGCGATGTACAAATCCTTTTTCGTTTTCGCCTCGGAGATTTTACTCTCTAGCGTCCGCATATTTTCTTTGAGCTTATTGACGACGCTGCTCTGCTGAACAAGTTGTTCTTGCATCGCTTTTGCCGTCTCCTGATAGGATTGCCGCCGCCGCAGGGCTTCTTTGGCTAGGGTTTCATCCCCATTTGTGAGTGCCAATTGAGCACGGTTGTACCACTCTTGAGCAGTAGATTGAGCTTGAGCGGCTTGTCGTTCTGTACGTTTTTGAGTGGCGATCGCTTGAGCTACAGCCTGTCGTAGCGCAATTAAATCCTGTTGCATTTCTTCAACAGCTTGTTCCAGAACTTTTTCTGGATCTTCCGCTTGTCCGATCAAGCTGTTTAGGTTGGCACGAAATACGCGCAGGATGCGATCAATCAATCCCATGGCGGCTCTCCCTTCAGGTTGCGGGTCGGAGGAATGTTTAACCTCATGGTATCTCAGAGTCAAGACCCGATTTTAGATTTTAGGGCGTAGATGCATCTTAGGGATGATACACCGATGCTTTCACTCCCTGTTGCTTGAGCTGTTCGACTAAAGTTTTGGCTTGAGACTCACGCGGGAACGCTCCCATTTGAATCCGAGTACCTTGTGGAAACTTTTCTATATAAGCATCAGGAACGATGGTTCTTGCTTTCGCTAAATCGCGATCGCTACCGTAGTTCATCACCACATAGTACAAACCTCCTCGAGCAGGTGCAGCGCTTTGTGTCACTGGCTTAGCCGCAGCCGGATTCTTTTCCGTTGACTTGACAGAAGAGGAAGATTGTGTATTTCTTGTTGCCGCTGCTTGGCCAGGTGCCGATGACTGCTGGAGCTTAGCCGCAGATGGATTAGACGTTCTCGCTGGCGCTACAGGGGCAGGGGGAGCTGGTAACGGAGCTACAGGTGCCACTCTAGACGGAATTCCTGACTGCTGGATAGACGACGGTAAAAGTACGGTCGATAAATCTGTAGCACCTTGAGGCAGCGCTGAGTTAGGCACAACTTGCGGAGCTTGAGCTGCTGGAGCTTGTGCTGTCACCTCTGGCTCAGGTAACTCCGGTAGCGTGGGTAGCGATGATGGCGCTTCTATTGCCATCGGTGTTGGACTGATTTCTAAGTGACTTAAAGTATCCAAACTCACTTCTGGAAACTCTTCAGCCGCCAGATTAGGCCCTTGCATAGCGGGTATTTCTTCTACTGCCCCCCCATTAGGCTGAGTTGTCTCAGTTGGGCTTTGAGCTGTGTTCGTTGCCTTGGAGTCAAAGAAGCGGTTAAGGCTCAAGGCACTAAGGGTGGATGGATTCTTGAAAAGGTAGACCAGAGTAGCGCTAGACAGCAGCAATAGTAATATTGAACCGACCCCTAGCGGCGTCAGAAAGCGATCAGTAAAACGTTTTTGAGATGCAGGTTCTTTTGTTTCTTCGGCTAGGCTACGCAGCAGTTGTTCAGAGGATTCTAGATAATCTTCGGGCTGAGCTTGGGTAGCTGCTAAAGGAACTAGGTCGCCTTCCTTTGGCGATCGCTCAAAAGCAGCTAGCTGTTGGCTATCGGCTAAATTTTCAGCTTCCGTGTTAACGCCAGAAGGCGCAACTAAAGACGATGGGGTTTGATCTGTAGCGAATGATGGCGGTTGTTGCTGATCAGCTTGAGCAAGCGGTTCATCATGAGTCTCTTGAACAGACGTAGCCGTTGGTGCCGATTGCACCATGAACAGAGGAAATGATATCTGAGGAGCCTTACTCATTCCTAAGGCTGGCTGTGTCTTCGTTTGCTTTCCTCCTTGATCGACCGCAATCAAATCAAGAGGTTTACGGCTTTGGCGACGCCCCAAACTCCGCGAAGACATCACCTGATGTCCTGCACGTTGGCGTCGGTAGCGAAATAATTCTTCTTCTAGCTGGACATCAAGGCTACCCAAAGCTGCCTGCAACATCGCATTAATTGACAGGTTGGATGGGGTGGAAGCCGAAGACTCAAGTGAGGTGTTGTTCATCATGAGGAGAGCTTGGGAATAGGTTTTAAGTTCAAAATCCTTGAATAAGCCTTTTAAAAGTGACTTTCGCTGTCAGTTTATTACAATCTTTCGAGTTTTGAGGGACTAGAGCCATAACAAAATCGGCAGCAGCGAGTTCTCTTGAACTAGGATTCAGGTTAGAGACGTCACATTTTTAGACTTGCTCCTAAAGATCGAACTGTTGGGTTGGGATAAAGTAGGGCACATGCTGAAATCTTTAGATCATATATTAGGTGCGTTGGCAAATCAGCCGTTATGGCAAGGACAAGAGCAATTTCAACGCTTACTCCAATATTGGAATGAGGTCGTTGGCATCCAACTGGCTCGCCATACACGACCTTATGCCATATCTAAAGATGTTCTATATGTTGCCACAGCCGGCTCGGTTTGGACTCAAGAACTGACATTTAAGCGCCGCATGATCTTAAAAAAGCTCAATGCTCAGTTATCCACTCCACTGCTTGATATGCGCTTTTCTACCCAAGAGTGGCAAAAAAACTCAGCAACGAGCAATGCGGAGTTAAACAAAATCTTTCCCTCGTGGCAAGAGCATCCCAGTTATGTGGTTGATGCAGCCTTGGAGACACCTACAGATCAACCCACCCATCACCCAGATCCTCAGTCCGTTTTTCAACGTTGGTCTGAAAAGATGCAGGCGCGATCGCTTTCTTTGCCACTCTGCCCCCAGTGCCAGTGTCCGACGCCACATGGAGAACTCCAGCGCTGGACTGTTTGTGGTCTTTGCGCTGCCAAACAGTGGCAAGGCTAGTGCAAGAAGGCTCCAAGTTATAAGGCTCCGAGGCAAAAGGGAGAAAAGTTTACTCTCAGGCTTTTTAAGCTCTTTGGCCTGGTGGGTTATTTTTGCCGTGCTGCACTCGTCAATTCACAGCGGTCGGGAACTGGGGAAGAAGAGAAGCGGGGGAAGGTATTGATTTGCCGATTTGAACGGGTGAGTGATTGCCGCCAGCCTGCTCTAGGAAAACTCCGAGGTCTTTGAGAACGCTTTTCTTCAGTGTTATTTGCACCCACACGAAGTGATCGGGGTCACTGTTGCTGATTCTCTGGCTTGCTAATTCTTCCAAGATTATCACTGAAATGAAGGTGAGGGTCGTTCTTATTCCCTAAATTTTAGTATCTAAAAATACACATTTTTTAAGTTTTGCTTGATCCCCATTGGTTTGAAGGAAAGTCCAGGGCTTTTCCTAAAGCTGTCTCTTAATTGTTTATTTTCTTTAACTAAACATTTCTCTGTATAACGGGATTCTGAAGAAAACATAAAGGATTCTTCGTTTATAAGGTCTCTCTAACCCCCACTATATCAAGGATTTTTTGACTTAATAGCCTAAATAGGCAATAGGAAAATCAAATTGAAGAGAAAAAACTCATGCCAAAAAATTCCAATGAATACATTGAACTTCCCCACCTCTGCTTGTCGGTATTGCCGTTATTACCAAGTAGAAGGACGACGTGGAGGCATGTGCCAACAACTGAATGTTCCTGTAAGAGGTGGATGGAAAGCTTGTTCTTTAGCTATCCCAGCTTTTGCAACGTCTTGGAAGAATCTTGAAGCGATTTGGGAGAAGGAAGCCAGAGGGATCAAAGGAACAATCTCTGTTAATTGTTCATTAGCCTCACCCGATAATGACCTCAATGAAGAAGAAAAATTTTCTACCTATGCTGCGTCAGATACTGCTGATGTAGTTCTTTTATAAACTTTTTTTAAAGCTTGGCTAGAGCTATCACTTGACATAGTGTAAATAAGTAAACGATGAAATGAGACTCTCTAAATCCATTGAGCAACCTCAAACGAAAAATCAGTTTCTCGTTTTTAGCGGTTTCAGAATTTCTGAAACTTTCCTTAATAAAAGACAAAACAACTTAATGCCTCAATTCAACTGAATCCCAATCTATTTCTCATCCTTCTTCAGTTAGAGATTCTCGTCTTACTGCAACACGCTCAGTTGTACTAGCTTTAGCCCGGTTGATTAAATCCTCACAAAAAGTCCCCCAGTTTCATCAAGTGGAACTGGGGGATAAAAGCGTTAAGGAGTGTAGCAGTTGTCGAGTTCAGCTAGGATTTTGCCTAGCGCTGAAGCCTGATCCAGTAACCAAACTCACTTTTCACGGGAAGTTCTGATGCCAAGTTGCATTCATAAGTAGTAGATTCATTTTCTCCACGTCCGGAGTGTCTGTCTCCATCAGTAGGTTTGAACGCACTGCGTATGAACTCTCAACAGCTCAAAGGTTGAGAAAGAGGCAAAGCAACGGATGAACCTTTAACCCTGTCCCATTCACCTTTTTTCCCAACAGTCGATAGAGATGCCGTGAAAAGTCAGGGTAACCAGGGGTATTGCCGAAAATTGGGCGATCGCTTTTCTAAGAAAGCTTGCTTACCTTCTGCTCCTTCCTCTGTCATGTAGTAAAGCAAAGTGGCATTCCCTGCGAGTTCTTGTAAACCCGCTTGTCCGTCGCAGTCAGCATTAAAAGCGGCTTTCAAACAACGGATAGCGATCGGGCTATGAGCCAAAATCTCGTTTGCCCACTGAACGCCCTCTGCTTCCAATTGCTCCACAGGCACAACACAGTTAACTAAACCCATGTCTAGTGCTTGTTGGGCTGTGTACTGGCGGCACAGGAACCAAATTTCTCGTGCTTTTTTTTGACCCACCACTCTGGCTAAATAGCTTGCCCCAAACCCACCATCAAAGCTACCCACTTTAGGCCCTGTTTGACCAAAGATAGCGTTGTCAGCGGCAATAGTTAGGTCACAGATCAGGTGTAAAACATGACCCCCACCGATCGCATATCCTGCAACAAGAGCAATCACCACCTTGGGCATGGAGCGAATCAGGCGTTGTAAATCGAGTACATTTAAGCGGGGAACGCCATCATCACCCACATATCCAGCCTTCCCCCGCACACTTTGGTCACCTCCTGAACAGAAAGCATATTTCCCATCTGTATGCGGCCCAGCACCCGTGAAGAGGACAACGCCGATACTTGCATCTTCACGAGCATCACAGAAGGCATCATAAAGTTCAAAAATTGTTTTCGGTCGAAAGGCGTTACGCTTGTGGGGGCGGTTGATGGTGATTTTGGCAATACCGTCGGTTTTATGATAAAGAATGTCTTCGTAGTTTTTAGCGGTTTGCCAGTCAATTTGCATAAACTTTAGGTACGTTGAAAGAGCAATAATTCCTTAGATTGACTCTATGACACAACCAGAGCCAATTCCACCCTTAACGAAGCGAGAGTATCTTGCGTCTCTGGCATTACAAGGACTGTTGAACAATCAACTCACAGTCAAGCTTCTTCTCAAAGAGACTCGTGGCAACTACGAACGCATTCCTGACTTACTCGCTGAGAGTGCAGTCAGAATAGCGGACAGCCTTATTGAGAGATTGGAACGATAACATCTAGGTAACAGAAACTAGTACGTTATTAAACGTTCAACTGGCAAGTTCGTGGATAGTAGATTTCTTGTGGGACGGGCATCTTGCCCGTCTGGACTATGCAAATCAAATAAACAGCTTTAGGGCTGCGACAATTTGCTCGCTAGTGTGACACCCATGCTGAAAGTCCACCCATCCCCTTGTTCTTGCTCGGACAACTGATACGCTGAAAGAATCATTATCAGTTCTGCTGTAAGAGGCTGCCTTGTTTTTCAGCGTTGTCATTCCTACCTACAATCGCCTCCCCATTCTGGAAAAATGCCTGAGAGCGTTAGAACGCCAGCAACTCAGGGATGATAGCGTCGTCACTGGCTATGAAGTTGTTTTGGTTGATGATGGCTCAACCGATGGCACGTTGGAGTGGTTAGAGTCCCACAAGAGCGAATTTCCCCATGTGCGATCGCACGCTCAAAACCATTTGGGGCCAGCAGCAGCGCGAAATCTCGGCGTTGAACAGGCTAAGGGGGACACCATCATCTTTATCGATAGTGATTTAGTCGTTACCGAGCATTTCCTTCAAGCTCATGCAGATGCGTTGGTTGAAGGGCAACAAAAACTGGGGAGCGATCGCTTTTTCACCTATGGTTGGGTGATCAATACCTGCAACTTTGACAATCCCACCTCAGAGCCTTACAAAATCACAGATTTTTCAGCAGCATACTTTGCTACAGGAAATGTTGCGATCGCTCGTAGGTGGTTAGAAAAAGCCGGACTCTTCGATACGCGCTTCCAACTCTACGGTTGGGAAGACTTAGAGCTCGGTGTCCGCCTCAAACAACTCGGTTTAAAACTGATTAAATGCCCTGAAGCTGTCGGCTACCACTGGCACCCACCCTTTGCCTTAGACCAAATTCCCCGTATGATTGACCGAGAAATCCAACGGGGACGTATGGGGATTTTGTTCTACCAAAAACATCCTACCTGGGATGTGCGGATGATGATTCAAATGACCCTATTGCATCGCCTACTCTGGGGTATCCTTTCCTTAGGGGGAAGCCTCAACGAGCGCACAATGGCTCCTTTTTTGCAATGGCTGATTGACAAAAATAAGCCCCAGCTTGCTCTAGAAGTTGCCCGAATTTTCCTCAACTGGTACAACGTCCAAGGCGTTTATGCTGCCTATGCTGAAGCCAAGCAGAAAATTTAATCACTAATAGGAATCTCAATACAAAACTTTGTTCCCTGACCTGGTTTTGACGAGCATTGAAAGGAACCTCCATGCTTGTTTACAATTTGGTGACTAATTGAAAGTCCCAATCCTGTACCCTGTCCCACTGGTTTGGTCGTAAAAAATGGATCAAATATTCGTTCCTTAATCGCTTCAGGAAAACCCGAGCCATTATCATCAATGCAAATCCTGACTGTATCTATTCTGACTTGATCGACAGGTAAAGTTTCCTCTTCCGTACTACTGACCACCTCAGTAGAAATGGTAATTGAAGGGGTTGTTGGTTGTTCGTTGTCTGTTGTTGACCACTGGCTACTTTCAAGAGCATCAATAGAATTGCTCAAGATGTTCATAAAAACTTGGTTCAATTGCCCAGCAAAGCACCGTACTGGCGGAATGTTGCCGTACTCTTTAATCACCTCAATCTCAGGTCGATTTGCTGTAGCTTTCAATCGATGCTGCAAGAGTAATAGCGTACTGTCGATTCCTTCGTGAATATCTACAGCTTTTTTCTCAGCTTGATCCAACCGGGAGAAGTTCCGCAATAAAAGAACGATTTGATGGATACGCTCAGTACCCACTTGCATAGAAGATAGAATTTTTGGGAAATCTTCTACGATAAAATCTACATCAATTGCTTCAGCATAACGCCAGATATCAGGAATTGGATTGGGATAATGCTGTTGGTAAAGAGATAGGAGTTCGAGTAAGTTTTCAGTGTAATGGCTGATATGGGGAAGATTGCCGTGGATAAAGTTGATGGGATTATTGATTTCATGAGCGACACCCGCAACCAGTTGTCCTAAACTAGACATCTTTTCAGTTTGAATGAGTTGAGCTTGAGTCTGCCGCAACTGCTGAAGCGTTCGGCGTAGCTGCTCATTACTTCGACGCAGTGCCTCCTCTACTCGTTTACGCTTGATAATAGTGCGCTCTAACTGAGTAACATTCATTCGTAGCTCCATCTGAGAGATGACTTGACGGCCTAAAGCACGCAGAGCCGTCATCTGTTCGGGAGTGAGGTTTCTGGGAATCTTGTCAATCACACAGAGAGTACCTAGAGCAAAGCCATCAGGTGTTACTAAAGGAGAACCAGCATAAAACCGAATATTGGGGTCAGCAGTAACTAAAGGGTTGGTGGCAAACCGTTCATCTTCTAGCGCATTGGGCACAACTAACAATTCATCGGGTTGCAATATGGCATGAGAACAGAACGCTTGCTCTCTAGGAGTTTCTGTTGCGTCTATGCCAACCTTTGACTTGAACCACTGTCGATGCTCATCAATTAAGCTGATTAAGGCAATGGGAGTACCGCAAATGTACGCGGCCAGCGCCGCCAAGTCGTCAAATCCGACTTCTGGAGATGTATCAAGAACTTTATAGCGATCGAGTGCCTTTAGCCTAGCCTTTTCGTTATCAGGCAGTGGTGCTGCCTTAGCTCCCCGTGTCTCCTTTAGGTTAGAGGCCGTCTGGGCAATTGAGGTTGTAGTTGGCTCCAGTTTAAGTTCATCAGTTATTGGTTTTGACTGCCGCTTTTTGGGCCTTGACGAACTCCACCTTTTTTTGCGCCAGCCAGCAGTAAACGATTGTAGCCAATAGAGAAACCTCAGTGCTTTGCGGGAAATTTGCTTGAGCAGGAAAAAAATATGAGGCATATCAGGCGCGTCAGTCTTGTACCGAGTTAAACAAAGCTGGAGAGACGATATTAATTAACGATAAAGTTAAGGCTGGCCTAAATTGTGTTATTTTAGGAGGGTTGTCTAAATTCTGCACATTCAGGATTTCGGGTGTTTCCAGTTTTTACGAAGGAAATCCGCCTGGATGGAAGATAAACCCGAATCAGGAGTTCAAAATCAATGCCAGTTGTATCTTTAGCTGAGATGCTAGAGTCAGGGGTTCACTTTGGTCATCAGACCCGTCGCTGGAACCCCAGGATGGAACAATATATCTACACCTCCCGCAATGGAGTTCATATCATTGACTTGGTGCAAACCGCCCAGTTGATGGAAGATGCATACAACTTCATGCGTACAGCTTCAGAGCAGGGCAAGAGGTTTCTGTTTGTAGGCACCAAGCGCCAAGCAGCGGGGATCATTGCCCAAGAAGCAAGCCGTTGTGGAGCTTACTATGTCAACCAACGTTGGTTAGGCGGAATGCTCACCAACTGGGAGACGATTAAGACGCGGGTCGAACGCTTAAAAGAATTAGAGCGTCGCGAAGAAAGCGGAGCTCTCGATTTGCTGCCCAAGAAAGAAGCTGCGGTTCTGCGTCGTGAACTGAGCAAGCTCCAAAAATATTTGGGTGGCATCAAGCTGATGCGGAAAGTCCCCGATGTTGTTTTGATTGTAGACCAACGGCGCGAATACAACGCCATCCTTGAATGCCAAAAACTCGGTCTTACGGTTGTGTCGATGTTGGATACAAACTGTGACCCCGATTTGGTAGATATTCCGATTCCGTCCAATGACGATGCCATCCGGTCGATTAAGCTAATTGTGGGTAAGTTGGCTGATGCAATCTACGAAGGGCGTCATGGTCAACTCGAAGTCGAAGAAGAATACGAAGAGTATGAAGGCGCAATGGAAGACATTGACGAAGAAGAATTCGACGAAGAGGTTGACGCTTATGAGTCTGAGGATGACGAGGACAGCGAAGAGTAATTAATAATTCGCAATTCGCAATTCATAGTCAGATAGCGTTAAAACCTATCTGACTTTATAGGCAACTTATAGAGATGCCCTAACAAGGCGTCTGTGCGGGTAATCTGACCCGCCTTAATTCCGAATTGCAAATTCTCAATTCCTTTCTTCAGTTAACGTGTAAGCTAGGTTCATAGAGTAGGAACAAAGGCAAGATGGCGGAAATTTCAGCAAAACTCGTCAAAGAGCTGCGCGAAAAAACCGGCGCTGGCATGATGGATTGCAAAAAAGCTCTCGCAGAAAGCGACGGAGATGTTAACAAAGCAGCAGAATGGCTGAGGCAAAAAGGTATTACTTCGGCAGAGAAAAAAGCCGGTCGTGTAGCTGCCGAAGGGCTTGTGAGCAGCTATATTGAGCCTGAAGGACGGGTAGGCGTACTGGTAGAAGTCAACTGCCAAACCGATTTTGTGGCGCGTAATGAAGCGTTCCAAGCCTTAGTGCAGAACATCGCAAGACAAGCAGCAGGCGCTCAGGATGTAGCGTCCCTGATGGCTCAACCCTACATCGAAGACCAAAATATTACGGTCGAAGAGGCGGTAAAGCAAGCGATTGCCCAGATTGGAGAAAACATTCAGGTGCGTCGCTTCGAGCGATATGGCTTAGATGAAGGCACCCAAGGGATTGTAGATAGCTACATCCACACGGGCGGTCGAGTTGGCGTACTGGTAGAACTCAACTGCAAAACGGATTCTGTTGCTAAGAGCGAAGAATTTAAAGCTTTAGCTCGGAATATTGCGATGCAAATCGCCGCTTGCCCTAACGTCGAGTACGTGAAGGTTGATAACATCCCCTCAGAGATTGCCCAAAAAGAAAAGGACATCGAAATGGGTCGGGATGATTTGTCCGGCAAACCCGATAACATCAAAGAGAAAATCGTTCAGGGGCGGATTGATAAGCGCCTCAAAGAAATGACTTTGATGGATCAACCTTACATCCGCGACCAAAGCATTTCAGTGGAAGAGTTGGTCAAACAAAACGCTTCTCAATTGGGTGAAGAAATCCAAGTATGTCGCTTTACTCGCTACGTACTGGGTGAAGGGATTGAGAAGGAAGAATCTAACTTTGCTGAGGAAGTTGCTGCACAGATGGGTAGCAAATAACTAACCTCCACAGTTAACCCCCAAAAGGGAGAAGCAAACAGAGCAGGGAACTACAGGTTTCAGCCATAAATTGTCGCCCGTTTCCGTTAGGGTTCTCGAAGAGTATGCTTCTCCCCTGCAAAAAATTTTTCAGGGACGCGGGGACGCGGGGAGGGGGAGACACGGGGACAGAAATTGGACGAGGATTGAGACCCCGCCCAATTCCAGGCGTCCCATTCAAAGAATGGGACGAGGCTTCAAACCCTTGGACATTCACGCCCTTGGGCGTCTCATGGCTCGCGTCGCACGTCTCACGGGAACTCTCCGCGTCCCCGTGTCTCCGTGTCTCCGCGTCTTCTTCGGTGACTTTGCAGACACGTTCTAGTTTAGGGATAATCAGTCCACTCCCTAAATTAGGGGCGGCTCCAATACTGAACGTTGCCAAAAAGTAAACCTTCTATTATACAGTTAATTGTCGAACAGGTCAACTAAAGATGAGGCTGACCTGTATTTGTTGTCAGCCGCTATTCTGGAAGAGTCGAGTAAAACTGTTTGCTCGTAGAGTTTCAGTTGGCAGAGACGATAGAAGTTATGGCGAGAGCAATAGAGAAAATTGAGCAAGATTTAACAGCCTTGGAGGATGCGATCGCCCTTTTGCGGGCAGAATCTTATAAGGGTTACTCGCATTATCTGAAGTTATTAGGGCAAGCTATGCAAAGACAGCTGATTCAGGTCAGCTACCAAGTTTGTACTCAAGGATATCCTCATGCATTTTTGAGTTTGTCTTTTAGTGAGCGTCAAAAATTGCAGCAAGCGATACAACAGATGGGAAAGCAGGCTCAAGAAAAGTTGCTCTCACACCTAGAACCGTCTGCAAATGAAACCCAAGCTGAATCGTCAGAGCCCATGGAGCAAACGCTTGAGCAATTGTCCGTCAGCAATGAAAACTCAGAGGGACAAACTCAATCGCAACTCTCTGAACAGGTGCTAGTACCAGAAAGCTTAGAGATCAAAGAAACAACTCAGATGAGTAATACCCTGCCAACTCAATTAGAGCAACTGATACAGTGGCAGGAGCAGATAGAAGAAGCGATCGCAAAAACCCTACAAACGCTTTCTCTCACTACGAACAGCTTGTTGCAACAAGGTAAAATTATTCCCAAAAAATTACCAGCAGCCGTATTAGAAGCCGCTACCAAAGCTGATGCAGCGACAGAGTCAGTAACAGCCGGAGCCCCCAATCTTTTAAACTTATTGATGGAAACTGAAAGTGAGGATGATTCAGAAGACTCAACCCTGACACGCATTATGGCGATTAACCTACGATTGTCAGAAATTGAGTTTGCAGACCCCGCCTTAAGTGCTGCCAGAAATCAACTTCGCAACCTTTCAGCAAAAGGAAACACGCTACGGCGACAGTACCTCAAGAAGCAGCGAGAACGAGCTGTAGCACAAGCTGAGGCGGCATGGCGGTCAAGTTGGTATGAGGATTAAGGGTTGAAGGTTGGAAAGTTAGAAAGTTGGAAGGTTGGAAGGTTGAAAATTGGAAGGTTGAGATATTTAAAAGTAAATCACTTAGTCCGTGGTGACAGCTACGCTCAACAAACGGCTAACCTATTAACTTGCTAACTTTCAACCTGTTAACCTTCAACTCAAAAGGGGGGAGTTGTGGCGACAGAATTACCAGATTGGCTGCGATTGCAAAAAGCTCTGTCAGTCGAAGCGGATAAGGGCTTTACTGACTTAGTGGGTAACCAATACCGCTTCAGCGAATTTTTGTGCCTTAGTTTTGGCAAAACGCCTGATATTCTGTTACCACCTGAGCGACGCCAGTGGCAGGATTTTGCCGCCAAGTTTGCTTGTTATTCTCAAATGACACTGGAACAGCGGCAACACATAGTTGCAGATGTCCGTCGCTTTCTTTATCAGCTACAGCAAGAAATTCAACGCCGAAGCACGGAAGGTGTAGCAGAGAATGATTCTAGAATTGCTACAGCTTCTTTGTGTGCGTCTCCTAGAGTCAAAACGCCTCGAACAACACCCTTAGTTCAATCTCAAAGTCCAGCAAATGATAGTCGGAACTTGAGTCTGGATCAACCCCTCTCTAAAATCGAGGAAGTGGGGATTAGGAAAAGTGGTTATCTAGCACGTCTGGGGCTATATACCGTTCGCGACCTTCTTTACTATTACCCGCGTGACCACATTGATTATGCCCGTCAGGTTAATATCCGCAACCTGGAAGCGGGTGAAACTGTAACAATTGTAGGAACGGTGAAGCGGTGTAATTGCTTTACGAGTCCTAAAAATAAGAAATTATCCATTTTCGAGCTGCTGCTACAGGATTCCACTGGACAGATTAAGCTCAATCGTTTTTTTGCGGGGACTCGTTATAGCAATCGGGGCTGGCAGGAGCAACAAAAGCGTCGATATCCGTCTGGAACGGTGGTAGCAGCATCAGGATTGGTGAAGAAAAATAAGTATGGCGTGACATTAGAAGAGCCGGAACTGGAAGTTTTAGACCACCCTGGCGGTACTATTGAATCGAGTAAAATTGGTCGAGTTGTGCCTGTATATCCGCTCACTGAAGGGGTACCGGCTGATTTGGTCAGACAGGCGGTTATTGCGGCAATTCCCTATGCGTCTCTACTGAAAGAACCACTTCCAGCCGCTTTGCGGAGGCAGTATGGGTTGATGGGGGTGAAAGATGCGATCGCAAATATCCATTTTCCCCCAGACAGTGATATACTCGCGGCTGCTCGTCGCCGATTGGTCTTTGATGAGTTTTTCTACTTACAATTAGGCTTTCTCCAGCGTCGGCAGGAGCTAAAGCGATCGCAAACGAGTGCTGTCCTTGCTCCCACAGGTCAACTCATTGACCGATTTTATCAGCTACTTCCTTTTAAGCTAACGAATGCTCAACAACGAGTAATTAACGATATCCTCAACGACTTGCAATCCTCTACCCCAATGAATCGCTTAGTGCAAGGGGATGTTGGCTCAGGAAAAACCGTCGTTGCTGTTGTTGCCATTCTCGCTGCCATTCAATCCGGCTATCAAGCGGCACTGATGGCTCCTACAGAAGTCTTAGCAGAACAACATTACCGCAAGCTAGTCGGCTGGTTCAACCTCCTACATCTGCCCGTGGAATTGCTAACCGGTTCTACGACGACTAAAAAGCGCCGTCAAATTCATGCTCAACTAGAAACGGGTGAATTACCGCTTTTAGTAGGGACTCATGCTCTAATTCAAGACCCGGTAAATTTCCAACGATTGGGTTTAGTGGTGATTGATGAGCAGCATCGGTTTGGGGTGCAGCAACGGGCGCGTTTGCAGCAAAAAGGACAGTCACCGCACGTGCTGACGATGACAGCAACGCCAATTCCCAGGACGCTAGCGCTGACGTTGCATGGAGATTTGGATGTGAGTCAGATTGATGAGTTGCCACCAGGACGTCAGAAAATTAACACGACAGTCCTTTCAGGAAAGGAACGCAACCACGCCTATGATTTGATTCGTCGGGAAATTGTGCAAGGGCGTCAAGCTTATCTGGTGTTGCCTTTAATTGAAGAATCAGAAAAGTTGGATGTGCGATCGGCTGTTGAAGAGCATCAACGACTTTCTGAAAGTATTTTCCCAGAGTTTCAGGTCGGATTGCTACATGGTCGCATGAATTCGGCGGAGAAGGATGAGGCGCTTAATGCGTTTCGGGATAATCAGACTCAAATTATTGTCTCTACTACAGTGATTGAAGTTGGTGTGGATGTCCCCAATGCTACCGTGATGATGATTGAGAATGCCGAACGCTTTGGGTTATCTCAACTGCATCAGTTACGGGGTCGTGTGGGTCGGGGTTCTCATCAATCTTATTGTCTGCTGATGAGTGGTTCTAAAACGGATACGGCGCGTCAGCGTTTGGGTGTTTTGGAACAGTCGCAGGATGGATTTTTTATCTCGGAAATGGATATGCGTTTTCGCGGGCCTGGGGAGGTGTTGGGTAAGCGTCAGTCGGGGTTGGCGGATTTTGCCTTGGCGAGTTTGGTGGAAGATCAGGAAGTGTTGAATTTGGCGCGAGATGCGGCTGAGAAGATTATTATTCAGGATGAGACAGTGGAGAGTTGGCCGTTGATGAAAGCTGAGTTGGAGTATCGATATTCTAAGCTGATGGGTGGGGCGATTTTGACGTGATATCGAATTCACTAGGATAAAATATTAGGTTTTTTTAACGCAGAGGTCGCAGAGGTTTTCGCAAAGGGTCGCAGAGTTTGTGGAGATGATTTTCAGGGGATTTCTAGGCAAGCGGAAACAATATGATTGACCACGATCGTTTATTTAAGGAATTACTCTCTACTTTCTTTGTTGAGTTTTTGGAGCTGTTTTTTCCGCAAGTTATTGCTTATCTGGAACCCAGTTCTATCAATTTTGAAAATACAGAGATATTTACTGATGTTACTGCTGGTGAGCAATATGAAGCTGATTTGGTGGTGACAGCTAGATTTAGTGGTCAAGAATCTTGCTTTCTGATTCATGTAGAAAATCAGGCTTACCCTCAAGCAGAGTTTGGGCGGCGGATGTTCCGCTATTTCGCTCGCTTGTCGGAGAAATTTGCCATACCTGTTTATCCTGTTGTCATCTTTTCTTATGATGCACCCCGGAGACCAGAGCCGAATATCTATCGAGTGGAATTTCCCGATAAGGTGGTTTTGGAGTTCAACTATGCAGTGATTCAGCTAAATCGGCTGAATTGGCGAAATTTCTTACAGCATGAAAATCCGGTAGCCAGTGCGTTAATGGCTAAGATGAATATAGCGCCTGAAGACCGTCCTAAAGTGAAGTCTGAATGTCTGCGTTTGCTAGCTACGTTGCGGCTTGACCCAGCACGAATGCAGTTAATTTCTGGATTCATTGATACTTATTTGCGTCTGAGTGCTGAGGAGGAAGAGATTTTCAGGGCTGAGATTGCTAGGTTTATACCAGAGGAGCGTGAGGTGGTTATGCAAATCGTCACGAGGTGGATGGAAGAAGGACTGCAACGAGGGCTGGAACAAGGGCTGGAACAAGGGTTGGAACAAGGGTTGGAACAAGGCAGACGAGAAGGGGAATTGGCTGTAATTCTGCGCTTACTGACTCGACGGATTGGTACGGTTGAGCCTGAGTTGAATGATCGCATTCGCCAGTTATCTCTAGCTCAGTTGGAAAATTTAGCTGATGCGTTGTTGGATTTCTCGAATAAGGATGATTTAGTGGCTTGGTTAGAGGCTGTCTCTGATGAATCGACTCAGGAAGAATAAGTGGTGATGAGAATAGTTTTTATAACAGTAGGGTTTCCTTCTCTTTTGTAGACAGTTCCATAACCGCACACCTTTAAGGCAATATTTCCTACGAATTATTGGGCGATTAAGCCTTGCTCCATGATACTTTGCATAAACTGGCATGGGACTGGCTTTAGTCAACCTTTTCTTTCGTTTAACTGGTAAGTAAGACAAGCTTTACCAGGGATTTATTGATATGAAAGGTTTGGCAAAATTAATTGGTTTAATGGCTCTTGTTGGTGTTACAGCTTGCAGTGATGTTGTGCCAACCTCACGCACTACCGACTCAGTGACAGATAATTCAGCTTCATCTACAACTGTCGAATCTGTACCGAATTCCAAATCAGTTGATTTAGACTATTCTCAAGGGCCAGAGCCGAGAGTGACTGTTTCTTTTAATCCAGTGGCAATTGCATCCAATCTCCGGCGCGGGCTGGAGCAAGTGGCATCATCTGATGCGGGTAACCGGGTGAAAGATACCGTTCAATCCGTCGCTGAGGAAAAGGCAGAAGCAATGGAGCAGGTGGTTGATTCGGCGAGAAAGGTGGAGCAGGAACCAGCGCGCTATAGAACAGCAGGCAATTCTCTCCCTTGGATCGATGATTCGTATACTTACCACAGCGCTCAGCCTGATCCCAATCTGCCAGCGATTAAGGCTATCTCTTGTAATGATCCAAGTGTTGTCAGCAACCCGATGCAGGCGTGTCAGCTCAGCCCAGACATCATTAGAATGCCGCGTTTGGATAAAATGCATCGGGCGGATAGTTGAGCGGATGAGTTGTTGATGGGTAGGGTGATGTTGAATGAATGCGATCGCATTCTCTCATCGCTGAGTCTTCCGAGCAACCCAAAAACTCACTCAACATACCAGCTTTCAACAAAAATCTTAACTTCTTCCAACTGTCTTTCCAAAGCTTCCAGTCGCTCTGTGGCTCCTTCCAAAGTTTTTTCCCGCGCCTGTCGTTCCAACTGAGCCGCCACCTCTGGCATTAGTCGTACACCCACATTGGCACTTGCTCCTTTAATCCGGTGAGCTTGCTGTTCAATTGTTGCACAATCATTCACTTGGAGAGCATTTCGGATTTGCTCTAGGCCCAGTTGAGCATTCTTAATGAAAGATTTTACAAGTTGCTGTTGAAAGGTTACTTTGCCACGAGAGATCGCGTTGAGGCGTTTGAAATCTAGTGGTGTTTCATCTAAGTTAAGGGCTGGTAACTCAGAATGAGGGCTGACTTCAGATTGGTTAAGCTTAATTTGCGGTTTTGTGGTGTATTCTACCCAACGCTCAATCATTGCTCCTAAAGCATCTTGATCAATGGGTTTGCTCAGGTAATCATCCATTCCTGCTGATAAACACTTGTCACGGTCAGTGGGTAAAGCATGGGCAGTGAGGGCAATCACGATGGTATGACGGTGTGAACCTTCGCGGCGTCGTACTTCCTTAGTTGCCTCATAGCCATCAAGGACTGGCATCTGACAATCCATCAACACAATGTCATAGTTTTGTTGGGTTAATTTTGCGATCGCTTCTTTGCCATTTCCTACACAATCTGCTTCCAATCCCAGCATTTGCAACTGGTTGAGAATCACCATTTGATTTACTGGATGGTCTTCTACCAGCAGAATTTTCAAAGGAGACAGATGGGGTTTTCGTTCTTGAGTTTTCGCTGCTTCCCCAGTCCCCAATTTCCAATAACCAATTTCATTTTCAAGCTCTAACGCACGCACCAAACTATCCCATAATCGTGAAGCTCTTACAGGCTTCACCAGGTAACCAGAAATATCCATTCCCTCCAACTCTGGCACAGCATTATGCTGCTCACTAGCACTCATGATCATGAGCTTGATTTGAGCCAGTTTTGGGTCGCAGCGAATCATCGTGACTAGTAGCATTCCCTGGTTATTGGGCAGTTGCCAGTCAACAATTGCCATGTCATAAGGATGTCCACGATCGCTACTAGAACGCAATGCTTTTAACGCCGAAGTGCTATCTGTCGCTTCCTCCACTTGCATTCCCCAATTCTGAAGAAGCGATCGCACAGATTGGCGAGTTGTAGTGCGATCGCAAACAAGCAACAGTTTGAGCTGATTAAAGACTGGCGGAATCGCTTTTGTCACCGATTCAGTCGAGATACCAAACGACGCCGTAAACCAAAACGTAGAGCCTTGACCTAACACACTTTCAATGCCAATTTCACCTCCCATCAGCTCTACCAATTGCTTGCAAATCACCAAACCCAAACCTGTGCCACCATATTGACGTGTCGTTGAAGCATCTACTTGCGAAAAAGATTGAAATAGTTTTTGTTGATCAGCCTCGCTAATTCCAATTCCTGTATCTGTGACTTCAAATCGAATCTTTATAAGGTTGGGATGAGTTGCAGGTTGCAGGTTAGAAAGTTGAAGGTTGGGATGAGTTGCAGGTTGCAGGTTAGAAAGTTGAAGGTTGGGATGAGTTGTAGGTTGCAAGTTAGAAAGTTGAAGGTTGGGATGAGTTGTAGGTTGCAGGTTAGAAAGTTGAAGGTTGGTTTGGGTTGAAGTTACAACGTTCAACTTGTCAACTTGCAACTCTTGAGAACTTTCAACTTTCACCCCTTCTTCCAAACCTTCCAACTCCAAGGAAGCTTTCACCACAACTTCACCAGAATCAGTAAATTTAACGGCATTACCCACCAAATTCAGGAGAATTTGACGCAAACGCCCTGGATCGCCCTGCAACTGTCTGGGAACATTGCTATCTACCCAGACAGCCAGCTCAACTCCTTTGTCCTGAACCTGTGCCGCCAAAACATCAACCACGGACTCAATGCTACGATCCAAATCAAAATTAATGGTTTCTAGCTGCATTTCACCCGCTTCCAGCTTGGAAAAGTCAAGAATATCGTTAATGATATTCAGCAGGTGTTCTGCACTACTACGGATAGTGCGTGCATAATCCAATTGTTGAGGTGCTAAATTAGTTTGTAACAACAACCCAGCCGTCCCTAAAACGCCATTCATTGGAGTACGAATTTCGTGACTCATGTTGGCGAGAAATTCTGTTTTAATTCGCGCCGCTTCTAGAGCTGCTTCCCGTGCCTCTACCAATTCATTAATTCTGTCAGTGGCAATCACAATACCGCCAATTTCACCATCGGGGGTGTACCAGGGGTGAATTGCCCAGCGTAAGTAGACTTTTGTTCCATCTGTGCGCTCCCAAACATCCTCACTGACGGAACGGACTTCTCCTTGCAAAGCGCGTTGATGTTCAGTTTTCCAACGCTCTGGAATGTCGGGAAAGATTTCGTAGTGGCTGCGGCCAATAATCGATCGCTCTTCTAAGTCTTGAAGCTGTAGCCATTTATGAGAGTGAGCTAAATAGCGCATTTGGGTATCCAGCATCGCCATGGCCACGGGTGCAGTGGCGATAATTTGCCGCAGTTGCTGGCGTTCTCGTTCCAATGCCAGTTCCACCCGCTTGCGCTTGGTAATGTCCATAACAGTACCCGTCATCCGCACAGCTTGACCACTTGGGTTATGTAAAACTGCCCCTTTGGCAGCGACCCAGCGAATGGTACTATCTGGCCAAATGATCCGAGTTTCCACATCATAGTTTGCACCTGTCTCAATTGAGCGGTTTAAAGCTTGAGTCACGGTTGGTCGATCTACAGGGTGCAAGCACTTGAGAAAGGCTTTGTAAGTACCTGCAAAGCTTCCCGATTTTAAACCCAAGAGTTCTTCTACTCCATCTGACCAAGTCAAGCTACGCTTGAACAAATCCCAATCCCAAGCCCCCATTTGAGCAGCAGAGAGTGCCTGATTGAGTCTTGTCTCACTTTGACGCAGTGCCACTTCTACTAACTGACGTTCGTGTATCTCGCTTAGCAAATGTTCGTTAACCTGCTTCAATTGAGCTGTACGTTCTTCGACACGCTGGGCTAAATCTTCTTTGGCTCTTTTCAATGCATCCTCTGCTGATTTGCGCTCGGTAATATCTCTAATCAGACCAATAATTGCCTGAGGATTTCCCTGTGCATCTCGCATTAAAGAACCACTAAATTCAGCAGGAAATTGACCGCCATCTTGCCGGAGCATGGTGTATTCCACATCTCTAACGCTTCCCAGCTTCAGGATTTTCTGGAAATTTTTGGCAGCAACGCGGTGACTTTCCGGTGCAATTAATTCAAATACATTCTGCCCTAAGAGTTCTGTTTCGTTCTTGTATCCGTGTAATCTAGCAACTTGACGGTTACAGAAGAGCAATTTTCCCTCCAAGTCACTCACGCCAATCGCATCAGGTGAAGTTTCTACTAAGGTGCGATAACGAAGTTCACTTTCTTTAAGGGCAAGTTCTGCATGGGTTCGTTCCGTAACGTCTAACGCGAATGACACAATAGAGATGAGTTCACCGGATTGATTCCAAAGAGCAGAGTTATACCATTCGCAATAGATAACCGACCCGTTTTTGGTGTAGTTGCGATTTTTACCAAAAATGTGGGGTTGACTGCCGTTCAGTAGACAGCTCATGTCTTGTTGAACGTTAATAAGATCTTCTTCAAAGACAAATTTCCACTCGTCTAGACGTTGATTGAATACTTCCTGGGCCTTCCAGCCAAAAATAATTTCTGCTTGTTTTGACCAACGCTGGACTCGAAACTCATTATTGAACTCAATAACGGCTAGGGGTGTGTTTTCAACATGGAATCTTAATTGCTGAAGGGCACGTTGCAACTCAGCTTCCGTCGATGCACGTTCTCGAATTTCCAGCTCTAACTGGCGGTTGGCTTCTTCCAACTGTGCAGGACTAGGCAGCGCTAAAGCTTTGGGAATCAATGGCACTAGCAGCATAACCGTACAGAGGGAAATGGCTGCTGTAATCGCTTTAACAAATCCACTAAACCAATAATTTGGGTGCCACAACGTCCATACTTCTAGAATGTGAGTCGTGCCGCAGGCAACGATGAAAGCACTAAAAAAAAGGAAGATCCAATCAAAAGGAAGGTCACGTCGCTTGCGAACAAAGTAGAGCAGGGTAATGGGTAGGGAATAGTAAGAGAAAGCGATAAGAGAATCTGACAATACAGGAAGTCCTACTAGCCCTGGTTTCCAGAGAGAGCAAGGACCAGGAGGAATAAACGGTCCTAAAAACCAGTTCGCAAACAGTGCCAACATATAAACTCTCTTCCGGCGTTGCCCAATGCGAGAGTAAGCGAGTCCTTGCAATTGGATTGCAGGGTTACTCAACACTCAATAATGTGAAATTATCTAGCCTTGTCTCCGGCGATTGGGGTACTCAATCACTAGCCTAACAAGGCTGAATCTGTCTTTTTTTTAGCTTTTGTTTAGCTTTGTTGCCCAGCCATCAGGATGTCGTTCCTTTATCAATGCGTTCCACTTCAGTAGGAGATAAGTTCACTTCGACGGCACCGACCGAGTTTTCTATGCTTGATGTTTTGCTTGCTCCAGGGATAGGTACAATGCAGGGTGATTTAGCTTGCAACCAGGCTAGGACAACTTGATAGACAGAGATGCCTTTTTCTTGTGCGACTTGAGCAATCACAGGAATATCTTCTAAACCGCCCACCCTGCGACTTCCCCCCAAGGGGCTCCAAGGGAAAAAGGTCAATCCTTCAGTTTCGCAGTATTCGAGAACACCATCAGCTTCAGGCTGTCGATACCAGGGATTGTACTGGTTCTGGACAGAAACAATGTCAACGATATCGCGGGCGCGTTTGATTTGTTCAACGGAGAAGTTAGAAACGCCAACAAAGCGAATGAGTCCTGCTGCTACGGCTTCCTTTGCTGGCGCTAGGGATTCTTCAATGGTGTAATCTGGGTCAGGGGCGTGATATTGCCATACATCAATGGGTTTTGTCCCACCTAACGCTTCAAAGCTGATGCGAATCGTATCCCGTAAATGATCAGGGTTGCCATTGCGCGTCCAGCTACCATTGGGACGCATCAAGCCTCCTTTGGTGGCAACAATCACTTGGCTGGTGTCTCCAGCATACTGTTGAAGGGCTTTGTGGATCAGCCGTTCATTGTGGTGCTTGTCAGATTCGTCTTTACAGTAGGAATCAGCAGTATCAATTAGAGTAACACCTAGATCGAGTGCTCGATGAATGACTGCGATCGCTTGTGATTCTGGTGGCCTCTCACTTAAAGAAAGCGGCATACCACCTAATCCAATCGCACTGATTGTGACATCCGTGTTGCCAAGCTGCTTTGTTTCCATCTTTTGCATTCTCGATGTATGCTCCCTCTTTATTCATGCCACAAAGACAGTGCAATATCATCTATCCGATGGCAGTCAATCAACCTAATTCGTAATTATGAATTCGTAATTCGTAATTCTTATGCAGATTAGACGCCATGAGCTGTTCGCGCACAACTCGCCTAATGA
>CBKWLJ010000057.1:0-26870 GCA_966675205.1 uncultured bacterium | reverse complement strand
AGACGGCTCCCCAATCAAATTGGGATATTCCCTTCACTTGACTTCACGTCGCGAGGATTGAACGTATAGCATAGAGGTTTGTATTTGCCCAGTGCTGGGTTGGCAGGAATATAAGCACCGTATCTACGATGACATAGATGCTGACGATACCAAGCACAACAAGTTCAACCCAGTAGAGTCACTATTTCAGTTTTGTTGGAACTTTCTCAACTGTAACTGGGTCAAACTCAAGGGTTAAGAGCGAATAAGTTTCATTTTGTACAAAACAAAGAAAATTTCTCCTAAAAAATTAAAAATACTTTGCCCAAAATCTGTCGAATTACACGCTAAAATAGCGACAAATATGTAAAGTATTCATCAAGCTTTTCAAAATTGACGAATTAGCGTTCTCAAGGGGTAACAATAAGAGAGTGGCTGAGTGCTTTTCTGAGTTGGGTGCATAGATTCGCAGTTGAGTAAGCGCCTAACCCAGTTGAAGTTGTGGATAAATTAGGCGCTGGCGCTTGAGTCGTTCAATTCTTTTATTTTGAGGCGACTTGAACAAACCCTAAGTACCCATCATTCGTGATTTATCCGTCAAACAGATGACATTCTCCCAATCTCCAATCCTAACTCTTGATAGTCAAGAACTCTTACAAGAGGCATTCCCGGAAAAGGTTGAACTCATTGAACAGCTATTGGCGATTGGTTCGGCTCTTTCGAGTAGTAATAATCTAGATGAATTATTACACCTGATTTTATCCAAGAGCCGGGAAATCACTTGTAGTGACGCGGGTAGCGTTTATCTTATAGATCGTAGCGACGCTATCCCCAAGTTGCTATTCAAGGTGGCGCAGAATGATTCAATCCCTAGCCATTCTTTTCAGGAATTTGCGATGCCTTTAACGCGCAAAAGTCTGGCAGGATATGTAGCCTTGACAGGTGAGAGCTTAATTTTAGCGGATGCATACAATCTGCCTGTCGGTGTTCCTTACGAACTAGACCGCAGTTTTGACACTAGTATGCCGTACCGCACTTGCTCGGTATTGGTACTGCCGATGCAAGACCAAGATAGGGAAATAATTGGGGTGCTACAGCTCATTAATCGTAAGGTGAAGTCAGATGTGGTTCTCACAACCGAGAATGCCATGATACTGACTCAACCTTATTCGCAGTGGGAAGAGCGAATTGTGCGAAGTCTCGCTTCTCAAGCGGCGATTTCCATTGAACGCAATCAGTTGCAAAAGAGTATTGAAAACTTGTTTGAAGGGTTTGTGAGGGCGTCTGTCCAAATTATTGAAGCACGAGACCCGACGACTTCAGGTCACTCGGAACGTGTCGCTGAACTTACCGTCCGGTTAAGTGAAGAGGCGAGTTCTATCACCTCTGGTCCGCTGCAATCAATTTATTTTAGCGATCGCCAAATTCAAGAAGTTCGTTATGCTGCCTTATTGCACGATTTCGGCAAAGTGGGCATTCCCGAAGCAATTTTAGGTAAGCAGAAAAAACTTTATCCTAATCAACTCGAGATTATACATCATCGTTTTGCTCTAGCTAAGCGCACTCTAGAAATGGAATGCGCTCAAAACAAATTCATGTACTTGATTGAGCATCCCTCTCATCAGCATAAAGACGGCACCTCCGGCTGTTCCCATTGCCAGAAACTCGAACAACTCGATAAGCAGCTCACTCAAACGCTTGAGTCCCTTGAATACTACTGGGAACTCATCAAAGAACTCAATGAACCCGATGTCCTACTTACTAGAGAATTTCACGCGTTTTCTGAAGAAACATCGGCTCAACTGGCAGCTTTGTCTCAATATACCTATCGAGATGTGGATGGACAAATCAAACCACTGATTACAGAGACAGAGATGGCTCAGTTAATGATTACTAGAGGTACTTTGACCCATCAGGAGCGCTTAGCCATTGAATCCCATGTGACTCACACTTATCACTTCCTCAAACGGATTCCCTGGACAAAGCATCTTAGTAGTGTTCCCACGATTGCCTACGGTCATCACGAGAAATTAGATGGTAGCGGCTATCCACAAGGGTTGAAGCAAGATGAAATTCCTGTCCAAACTCAGATTCTCACGATCGCAGACATTTATGACGCTCTCACTGCTAGCGATCGCCCCTATAAGCGTCGCCTTCCTGTGAACACAGTCATGAAAATTTTGCGACACGAGGCCGCCAAAAACAAGATCAACGGCGACTTAGTGGAATTATTTGAGCAACGCCAAGTTTTTACCGTTTTGGGTCACACTGTACCCGTTGATGCTCATTCCGTTGCTTAATGAGGGAACAGGAAAGGTACAGTGTGGGGATTTGCAACCCTCCCAAAAACCTACTGTCACATAGAAAAATGAGACAGTAGCAAGTTAGGGGATTGTTAGCCTAATATGTCCTCATACCCAGTTGTCTTCTAAAATCTCGCCTTCTCTTCCCCTGCTTTCCCTACCGCCAAAAGCTGTTATCGATCTACTGGGTTAGAACAGAACTCGGTATCATTACCCACTTATTCCACTATTTCCCCAAGACTCCTTTCTCTAGAGCTGATCCATTTCCATCAGTTAGCCGCTTAACCTCTACACTTGGTGGTATAAGATTTAACTACCGCCATATTTAGAGGTTAAGCGGTAGGTGTGTCAGCTCTGTTTTTGTGCGGATCTCGTGAGTAAAACTCTTCGCTCCCCATACCACTAAGTTGTTTGCAATTCTTATCTTTCGCTACATTTTTCCCCACAGATTCCCCAATGTTTCCACATGGGTATTCCACATTTTCCACAGATTCCCCCCTATTTTCCACAGGTCAATCCTCTTCGAGCAAGTCTCTCCGTCTTCCTGGGGATTGTCTCAACCTAGTATTGGATAGCAGAGAAAAGTGACTTTAATGTAAAGTTATGTAACGGGGATCAACCTTAAATGCTGATTCTTTCGTGAGCATTTTGTGAGTTGAAGAAGGCTTGTAATATTTCGCAGCATTGACAACCCCACCCCTTCTAGGCCGACAATGGTGCGACCACCCCTTAAAAGTTTCTCTTGGAAGAGAGCCCAACGGTAGAAAGAGTGGGTGCTTTTTCAAGCTCTTGTCACGGACTTTTAGCTGAAAAGCCGATATTCAAAGGTGCTGAAAGTCAAATTTTCTTTATCCCAACCTGCCATGAAACCAGAGGTCAACATGAACGCAACAATCAGCATTCTGGCTGAAATCCCCGAAGATCTGCACGAATCCCTCAAGCGCTACCTGGAAAACCATCCGACATGGGACCAAGATCGGGTCTTTGCCGCAGCACTTTCGCTATTTTTGCTGCAAAATGGAAACGGTAAGACCCCCGAATCATCCCAGACTTATCGGGCTTGTGCTCGTGTCTATCTAGAATCCCTGTTCCAGTATCCAGCTTGAGATAGGATTTGGTAACGAAGTCCTCAGTTGTAGTACCAACTCGAAAGACTCACTTTTTCCAGCTCAAGAAGACAGGATACGATCGCTAGAGTTTCTCCGTTAATATTTGGAGTTAGCAGTAGCGGAGCGAAGGGTTGCTCTTTTCGTCTGAAGAAGTCTAGTACGAGTAAATGGAAAGTCCTCTAGCGATACTGTCTTTTAGCGCTTGAGCGAGCTAGTAGACCTCTGTAGGGAACTAGTTTTTGGGGCAGTACTGTGGAGCAGTCTAGAATAAGCGGATGAAATTGGCTGCTTTGAGTATTCTGCCTCATCCATCCCTAAGATGTTGTGGAAGCAGGGACTACAATCTACTATTGGGAGAGCGATCGCACTTCTCAGGAGTGATACGTACCAACTGCCGTTATTGACATAGCAATAGATCTAGACGTGGTTGAAATTTCTGAATCTTCGCGGATGTCTTCTGAAAAAAAAATCATGACTGAAGGCATCTGTGCCTCTAAATTGGTCATTCCTCAGCTAATTGTGGGTTTGGGAAATCCAGAACCCAAGTATGATAAAACACGTCACAACATTGGCTTTGAAGCGGTTGATGCCTTGGCGCGGACTTGGCAGATTCCTTTGAGCGAAAATCGGAAATTTCAGGCTTTATTTGGAGAGGGACGCGCCCCGAATGGAGATAAAATCCGTTTGCTCAAGCCGCTTACCTATATGAATCGTTCTGGGCAAGCGATTCGTGCTGTGACGGATTGGTACAAATTACCACCAGAATCGGTGCTGATTATTTACGATGACATGGACTTATCGCTAGGGCGTTTGCGATTGCGCCTTTCCGGTTCGGCTGGAGGACATAATGGGATGAAGTCTGCTATTGCTCATCTCGGTACACAAAACTTTCCTCGCCTCCGCATTGGCATCGGCAAATCTAATCAGGACAAGGATACAGTCTCCCATGTACTAGGAAAGTTTGCCCCCCAAGAAACTCCAGTCGTCTCCGAAGTACTTCAACTTGTGATTGATGCTGTAGAACTCGGCCTCAAGCAAGGAGTGGAAAAGGCAATGAGCCTCTACAACAGTCGCACAGTAGAGTTAAGTTGAAAGTTGGAAAGTTGAAAGTTAAAAGGTTAAAGGTTGGAAAGTTGAAAACTGTAACCTGTAACCTGCTAACCTTCAACTTGCTAACCTATTAACCTTCAACCCTGGATCACATTATCTGATTTAAGCAAGAAAGGTCAGCAGCTCCAAAGTGGACGCTAAAGGCAACATTCAAGTTTTCCAAGGAAGTCACTAACCAAGGCACACCGTCTCGAGTAACTGATTCGTAGTGATTAAATAAGATGGAAAAGCGCTTTTCCAAATAGGGCTTGACTTTGCGGCAGAGTAATACAATCTTCAACAATAGCCCAGTTGTGAGTGTTGCCCCTAAGTTAGTAATCAAATCCACAAAAACAAAATGGTTGGGCCGCTGAGGGCTTTCCACCACTAAGAAATTCAATAAATGGCTACAAGTCCGTACCATCAAAAATTCAGTCGGTTTTTGGAAATCGCATTGAGGTAGGGTACTTTGTAGATGATTGTGTAACCGAGCATTAAACTGACGTTTTCCATATTCTGGATCGATGGAAGCGGTTAAATACTCATACAAATCATCTTTAAACGCTTTATATGAATTTGTCTGAATACTGTGGGTGAGGAAGCTTTGAGCAACATCGCGATAAGTGTATGAACCTTGCACCTTACCGACAAACTGCTTGAGAGATGCCGCTAACTCTCGTTCAGTCAAGAGTGTAGGGTTTTTGACAGGTTGAATAATTTTATCTAAAGATTCTAGCGAATGAGTACGAACCGCTTGGGCACGCCGTACCTGATACGTAACGTACTGAGACAAATCCAATTCAAAGCGCCGTTGTACCCGCGATTGAATCTGCCGAACAGTCTGCTGATGTTCATAACTGCTATCTTCGCTCAGCAGGCAATGCTCGTATAAATAGGGATAGCGTTGAATCAAGCTACCTATGGCTTTTGAGCCGTTGTTAGTGGCTTCTGCTGATTCACTCATCACCCGAGACAAGCGTTGCAATGTTAGGTACTGCTCTGTCTCGGTGAAATCTTGTACTAGCAGGCGCAAACGCCTTGCTCCTCGTGATTGAACCTTTGTTGGATCGGGTGGATTCTCAAACAGCGCCACTAATTCAGGGATTGCTTTCTGGAGTTGGGGTTGCATCTGCCAGCGATTGATGAGGATGTGGCAGCAGCGGTTGAGTACAAACTTGAAATCTTGTTCAGCCCGCTTGCTCATGATCACCTTCTCTAAGGCCAACCAGACTTGCGGATCTACATATCTCGCCCCATCTAAAAAGAGACGTTGGAAGCGCTCAATAAGCTGACTGCATGATTCTACCTGTACACAATAGAGGAGATGATCGTACAGTTGCTGTTCTTCTAAGGTAGGTTGTCGAATATCAGACTCTGTCCAAGTAGTCACTGTCGTGAGCCCTCCCTACGTGCAGACGCTCGGGGCAATAAGTATTAACTGTGTTCCGAATCGGTAAATCTCAAATTGATTGGGTCTGTTGAAAGACAGCACAAGTGATAAGATACCACAACATTAGGCAGCTCAAGCTATTAGGCTTAAGCTTTTCCATACTAAAATAATATATTCCAGTAAAAGCATATCCCAGTTAAGTCTTCACGAAACCGGCAAATATACGGAAAAATCTGTAAAGAGTCAGTGAAGTAGGCGTAAAATTACTAAGTTTTAGTGAAACAACGGCTCTAACCTCCTGTTGGTGATAAAACACAAAACTTTATTCCAGCAAAGCATAACTTACTCCTATTTGGAAAGATAGACGAATGTCTTGTCAGTTTTCTGTGACTCAACTCGTTGACATTATTGACGCAACCCCAGTAAACCTGTCCGATGAAGTCATTGGGGCAGTTTTTACTGGCATAGCAACGGATACTCGGACGCTGAAACCGGGTGATTTGTTCTTGGCACTGCGCGGAGACAAGTTTGATGGGCATGACTTTGTTGGTATGGCTGTAGAAAAAGGTGCGATCGCAGCCATTACTGAGCGGGGTAAAGGTTCTACGCTCAAGGGTGTACCTCAACTCCAGGTTGAAGATCCACTCCGGGCGTACCAACAAATCGCCCGATGGTGGCGCGATCAATTTGATATTCCAGTGATTGCCGTAACGGGTTCAGTCGGGAAAACTACCACAAAGGAGTTAATTTCAGCAGTATTGTCAACCCAGGGCAAAGTCCTGAAAACCCAAGCCAATTACAACAATGAAATTGGTGTGCCCAAAACCTTGCTGGAATTGGGGCCAGAGCATGACTATGCTGTGATTGAAATGGCAATGCGTGGCATCGGCCAAATTGCTGAATTAACTCAGATTGCCAGACCTACTGTCAGTGTTATAACGAATGTGGGAACCGCGCATATTGGTCTGTTGGGTTCTGAGGATGCGATCGCTAGAGCGAAGTGCGAGCTTTTAGCCGAAATGCCCTCTACAGGTGTGGCTGTCCTCAATCACGATAACCAACGCTTAATGGAAACAGCAGCAACGGTTTGGCAGGGGCAAACCTTGACTTATGGGCTAGAAGGGGGCGACTTGCAAGGGAAATTGGTTGACGCTCAAACGTTGGAAGTTCAGGGAATGCGTTTTCCTGTCCCTTTAGCCGGTCGCCACAATGCCTTGAACTACCTAGCCGCGTTGGGTGTGGCTAAAATTCTGGAGGTGGATTGGACACCTCTGTCTCAGGGTTTAGCGGTTGAGCTTCCCTCTGGGCGATCGCAACGCTACGACTTACCGAATGATATTGTGATTCTTGATGAAACTTACAATGCTGGATTGGAATCGATGTTAGCAGCGCTACACCTGCTAGCTCAGACTCCTGGTAAAAGGCATATTGCGGTACTGGGAACGATGAAGGAATTGGGAGAGCGATCACCGGAATTTCATCGGCAGGTTGGCGAGACAGCGCGGGAACTCAATCTCGATGCGCTGCTGGTGTTAGTCGATGACTCAGAAGCAGAAGCGATCGCAACGGGGGCAACTCCTTTACAAGCGCAGTGCTTTTCCACTCATGACGCTGTAGTCCAGCGCTTACAGGAAATAGTACAACCGGGCGATCGCTTACTGTTTAAGGCCTCACGTTCAGTTGGTTTGGATCGGGTGGTAAATCAATACCGTGCCGTTGCTTTAACTTAGGGCTTGTCCAAAAATAGCTTCGCCATTTCCTTTTCTTTGGGCACGGCAATATGAATATCTAGGCAAGGGTTGGGATGCTGCTGATGCCGTGCCCCTACATCAAGACGGGTTTGTTTTCGGACAACTCCTTAGTGATGGGCAACAGATAAATTATGGCAAAGGCTAGAAAGTTCCTCTTCTAGCTGAGCCAATTCAATTTCCTCCTGGCCCGAAACCCCCAAACGACGGAGATTTACCCTACCGTTAGCTGCCTCCCGTTCGCCAACAATTGCAATCAGGGGTACCTTCCGTGCTGAGAGTTCCCGAATCTTTTTAGAAATCGTGGCATCGTCTGCATGAAGTTCTGCTCTGATTCCCATCCGCTTGAGCCTTGCAAACACCGCTTCCGCCCAATCTGCGGATTTATCAGAAATCGAAGCAACAGCAACCTGAACGGGAGCAAACCAGAGCGGTAATCCGCCTTGATTCTCTAACAAAATACCAATCCAGCGCTCAATTGAACCTAAAACAGCCTGATGTAGCATGACAGGTTGCTCTAGCTTACCCTCCTGATTGACGAAGGACAGATCAAAAATTTGAGGGAAATTGAAGTCAACCTGAATCGTGCCGCACTGCCAAGAACGTCCGAGACGATCTTCCAAACTCACCTCAATTTTGGGGCTGTAGAAAGAGCCTTCACCAGGTGACAGTTCATAGGCGTATCCCAATTCCTGACAGGCATGAATTAAAACCGCTTCTGCTTTGTCCCAGAGGGCATCAGAACCCATCCGTTGCTCAGGCCTAAGAGCAATTCGGATCACAAACTTCTCGTAACCGAAGGCGGCATACAGTTCTTTAACCATGTTGAGAAAGTTACCAATCTCCTGAAGCAAGTCCCCTTCTCGGCAGAAGATATGAGCATCATCTTGCACGAACTGCCGCAAGCGCATACAACCCGAAAGCGTCCCTGATGGTTCGTTGCGATGCACAATTCCGAACTCCATCAGGCGCATGGGAATTTCTCGGTAACTTCGCTTGTGTGCTTTGTAAATGGCGATGTGAGCGGGACAGGACATCGGCTTCAAGGCATAGTTGAGGTTAATCGCTTGGGAGTTAGCGCTTTGAGCTTCCCCATCAACTGAGCCATCTTGTTCCAAGCGACCGACTAAAAACATATTGTTGCCGAACTTGCCCCAGTGCCCCGACTTCTCCCACAACGAACGGCTCAAGGCTAAAGGCGATCGCACCTCCTCGAACCCGTGAGATTGATAAACTCCTCGCATCAACTCCTCAATTGCCCGAAACACCCTCAACCCCATTGGGTGCCAGAAGACCATACCGGGACTGTGTTCTTCAAAATGAAATAAATCCATTGCTTTTGCGATCGCTCGATGGTCGTACATTGTTATCCTCCTGTTGATATGACTAAAAACCCCTCCAAGGATTGCCTGGAGGGGGAAGTGTTGAGTATTGCTTGCCATGACGAACTACATCACGTCCCTCCAGGTGGGTGTGTGGTAGTGGCGGTAGTGGTAGTCATCATGAAATCAGGGCAAAGAATCATTTGTGCTTTTGTGTTCGTGTAGTTATTGCTTTAAGTTCTAGGCTTTGTCAGCAATTAAAAACCCCTCCAAGCAATGCGCTGTGGAGGGGTGAATCGATTTCTGGTTTCTTGCGGCAAGCCAGTTCGTCCTCACAACCCTCCTGGGCTGGTAGTCAGGGTAGTTTCGGTAATGGTTGTTAGACGAAGCTTGAGTGCCATGGGTTGTGAAAAATACTGATTTAGCCAAAGTTGAAAAGGCTATAAGACCATTTAAGCAACTGTAGTGAGTTTGTCAAGTCCCTCTCTCAAAGGATGTCTGAGAAGTCATTTTTACCACACCCTATTGTGGAAGATCCCCATACAACATCTGAGACAAATATTGAATACTAATCGTTATTGATTTTTAGTGTTTCTTTCTTGGGAATTGGGTTGCTTACTCCCCAAGTATTGATAGTTTATTTGGTCGGGATGACAGCACGAGCTAAGTTAAGTCTCCTCTACCTCTGATGCGCTATACGTTGCTAAACCGTTTCTCTCACTATAATTTTAAAATTTCCGGAATTAGACGGCTAAGTACTGAATAATCACAAATAAGTGTGTAAGTCGCTATGAGAGATTTAACAAATAGCCTAGAGAGAAGATTCAAGAAGCTATTTGTTTCCTTGTTACTTAGTGATCCAAGTTTTTGTATTAATAAAATTAATCGGTTCAGGTAGATAATCTGTGAAATCTTTAGCAAGAAACTTTAAACTTAGAGTTTTTCTATCTTCCCTTATTACTATTTTAGGCATTATTTATTTGTCTTCAGTTTTGGCGGGTGGAATTACTAAGGATAGATTGGGACAAACAGAAGTTATTATTTTCACCACAATCCTATTACTCAACTCCGAGCTGGTTGAAAGGTTTGCCAAGTTACAGTTTGGTAAAGAGGGAATGACAGTTGAGTTGGAGAAAAAGGTTGAGCATGTACAGCAGAAGCAAGATGAGCAGCAAGCAGAAATTGAAGCCATTGTTGCTTTTCTCGTTAAAAGAGCCATGACTCCAACAGACTATAAACTTTTACGAGAGTTGGCAAGTGATTATCCGTTAGAATTTGATAGAGAAAAAAATCCTCAACCAGGATTAATTTGTCTATGTGAACTGGGTTTGATTGAACGTGCATCTGGTGAATCTCTCAAAAAAGGAGACATAGACTTATTACCATCTCCTACAAGAGATATCAAATCCCATATTAGAGTTTCTAATCGTGGGAGACAGTGTCTACTAGTTGTAAAGAAACACGGGATGGAAAGTTGAGAAAAAGATTAACTGCGTTATTAAATTTCTATCAGAGCGGATTGGCTCATCCAACCGGGTGAATCGATCGCAGGAAGTGAAAAATGGAAAAATTAGCAATTCTGTTAAAAGGAACTCAGTAGGTGGACATTCATATTTGTCGTTGAGGCAAGGCAAAGGGCTCCAAGAGAATACGGTTTTATGCTCTTAACATTCGTTTACATATACATACCTGCCTTTATTTATGCCTATCTACTTACTTGCTTATTGACTCCAGAAAACTCATTCCCAGCTAGTTTTTAATGAACATCAATCAATTGCATAACACTCAAGCTACTAGCAAGCACGGCCGTCTAGCTGTCTTTTGGGCTGTCCTTGGTGCGCTGGGGACGCTTGCCGGTTTTCCTTACTTGCTAGCACTCAACTCGTCGTCAACCGTATCTCCACCTCTGCCGCTACCCATATTAGCGATCGCCAGTGCAATCCAGAGTGGCGTTCTTCTTTTTATCCTGAGCTGGATTGGACTACGCTTAGGGCACTCCCTGAAACTCGATAGCCCTTTTGCTCGTGCCTTTGTTTATAGGTTAAAGCCACCCACCCTCTCAAAACGTGCGATGAATTTTGCAATTATCAGCGGTATTTTAGGGGGATTTGTCATCTGGGGACTGGCTTTCGCGTTTCAACCCTTTATGCCGCAAACAGTGCAGTCTACAACTCTCAATATTGCTCTGTGGAAGCGTGTACTGGCTTGTTTCTATGGGGGGATCGTGGAGGAACTATTATTACGCCTATTTTTGATGACGCTGATTGCTTGGGTGTTTTGGAAGATGGGACTCAAAGAAGGGAAACACCCCTCGCGGGTTGGGTTTTGGCTTGCGATCGCATTTGCTGCCTTGCTGTTTGGAATTGCTCATCTACCCACCGCTGCCAGTTTGTGGTCGTTGACTACAATTGTGATTACTCGAACCTTAGTGCTGAACTCTCTAATCGGAATAGCATTTGGCTTTCTTTATTGGCAGTGGGGGTTAGAATACGCGATGCTGTCTCATTTCTGTGCGGATGTAGTGCTGCATGTTATTGGTGGGAGTTAAGGCATCTCTCCGGCAAAGCCCGATCGCAAGGCTACGACATTGGAAAATTGCATAAAGAAACGCGATCGCTTGCGGTAGTCTCCTTCAAAAATAAGTAAGGTGAAAAATACGCCAAATTATCAGGGAGCAATTTATGAACGCACCGAAATGCCACAGATGTGGCTCTGAGATGGTTCAAGTCAAACTGACAGAAGATTCTGAAGTGGAGTGGTACTGTATTGGCTGTGATGCAGACAAGCTTGGGCCCACAGAAGAAGCGCCGACAAAAATAGAAGCCTGAACCAACTCTTCTAGGTAGAATAGAGGAGCCTTACCCGTCATATCAAATCCGTTACGATAGTTATTCTCAATACTCTCTTTGCCTCTAGAGCGTGGGTCTCAATGAAGGGTATTAATCGGATTTGATATGAATGATCGCTCTTGATTCACTAATTGAACGAGAGTTGCTTCCATCACTGCCGTTGTTTGACCGGAGACAGTAAACACTAATGCCTCACGATAGACTCGCTGTGCGGCATGATATCGGTAATTAGCTGCACCACTAGAAACAGTAACCGCCGCCGCAGCACAACGTTGCGCTAAATTAATTGCCCAAGCACGGAGTTGCAGCTTTTCTTCCCACGTCTGCGAATCGGGTGCTAGCGCTGCCATCATTGCTAATTGACAACGGTTAAGTTCTGCGTTGAGAGTATCAAACGCTTGTTGAATAAAGAGTAATTGCTTAGCTTGGTAAACCGCTTCTATGATATCGAGACCTGCTCTAGCAGTTCCCAAGCTGTGAAAACCATGATGCAGAACATTCTTTTTATCATTCTCGTGAATTGCACTAGCTGGTTTAATAAAGACAACACGCTCTTCGGGTAGAAACCATTGAGTTAGTGTTGCCGTAAGGGTATTGGTTGAAGACATTGCTCCTAGTGCCATTGGCTCACTAAAGGCAATTGCGCCTCCAGTCTCTTGCACGGTTGCAACAAACGGCACCATACCATATAGGGCTTGACCATCAGGAAGTGTTGCACCCACAATAAAATCCTGAAAGAAACCAAAACCCGTTACCCAAGGGACTGTCCCATCTAGCTGATACCCACCTTCTACACGAATTGCTTTGACCATTGGGTCACCTGGGCGTCGTAGATGGGAAAAGCCAATCCCCACCAATATCTGACCTTTACCCATATAGGGCAGATATTCCTGTTTTAAACCATTATTATCGCTGTTAGAGAGGAATCCTCCTGCACTTTGGTGTTGGGTTTGCAGAAATGCCAACGCACCCGAATAACGCGGGACTAGTTGCTGGAAGTGACGAAAGATGACTTCACTCACTTGGGCACCTCCCCAAACTTGAGGAACCCGTAGCGCTAATAAGGAGCGAGAGGCCATTCCCTGAAGCGCCTCTTTCAACGCTTCTGGATTTTCATCAATTTTTGCAGCTAAGGGGGCAATGGACTGCCGAAGATAAGACTCAGCAAGATGTAACAGCGCTTGCTGCTCATCCCCATTACTCGTTTGAGCAAGACTCTGATTTTCTGCTATCAATGACATCTAATCAATCCGATATAGACTCAATCAATCGACAATCCAACACAATCTAAAATTTCTTGCCTTGGTTAACCGTTATTGGCTTTTATAATACAATCTGCCGGCAAAACAACTGTGCCTTCAGTTTGAAAAACGGAACAGCTTTCCATAAGTTTAGCTAGGGCTGGAGTCACTCCTTGTTTTAAACTGGTCACTGCTTCTGTTGCCGCAGGCTGCATTCCTGTAAGCCAGCGATTATTCTCGATATATTCAGGTATGAATGCATTTCGATCTAGCAGAACGAAATCTATGCCGTACTTCTGAATCAAATCTTTTACTGGTGTTAAATCCTGGCTGTATTGAGCGCGGATTAAATCCTTTAACCGTTCTTCAAGCTTCCGGTAAAAGCCCAGATGATAAGGATTAGCATATTCATCACTAACCAGGATGGAACGTTGAGAATAGGTCGGTATATTATTCGCTTCTGTCGATAAGGAAGCGATGAGGGTGTCTTTTGGTTGCTGGGCAAAGAACTCATATAAAGCAGGAATTTTCCCTCTAGCAAAACCAGCTTGAGGGAAGACGCCGAAAGGGCTCGGATACGCTAAAATTATGAATGCTAACAGTGCAACAAACCCCACTGCTAAGATTTCGCTTCTAACAAAACCGATTTTGATTCGTCGCTCACAAACACGAAAAACGGCGTCTATGATCATGAGTAACGCTATTCCTGCTGCTATGGCTACAACAATCCGGAGGCTGAATTGGGTGTAGCGGCTGGGAAGATAGAGTTTGAACAGTACGGCATGAGCTGCAAAAAACATGCCTAGTGAGGCTAGAACAATTTGCGGCAAAAGAACAACTTTACGAGAAACTTGCTCACCTAAGGGAAAGCGTGTGGAATATGCCAGTAGAAAGGGTAGCGATACAGCTAGCCAAAATTGCAATGGGTTACGGGTACACCCAAAGGGCAGCATCCCACTGCGGCTAGCGCATAGCCAAAATTTTATAGGATTGTCGTAAAAGAAATCTTTTCGACCTGAAGCTTGAAATGTTGGTAATTTCCTCGCTTCGCTTGCTGTAGTAGCTGGGCCATAGTCAGAGACTTTCAGGACGTAAGGCAATAGCCCTAGAGCGGCAACCGCTAGCCCAAGAGTACAGAATATATAGTCACTGCGCTCTGGAGAGAGGCGAACTCGCCAGTTTTCTAGGCGAAACAGGCGTATGACTAAAATTCCTGAAGAAACGAAAATACAGCTAGGATAAAACAAACCCTGGAGAGCGATCGCTACTAAACAAGGCAGCAGGGAACGTCGCAATAAGTAGTACAGAAAAGCCAAAAACAGCGGATAAAAAAACGACCTAGCTGTACCTGAAGGAACATCATGCGTGAACCAGATTGTTTGGTTAAGAAATAACGTAGCAATAAATCCAGCAGCAGGGACAGGAAACAGCTGAATACAGATACCAAAACAGTAGGCAGTGGTAGCCAGTATCAAGATTATGGGCAAGAATTTACTGAAAACAACCGGGTCAATGCCCAAACTTGCCATCAGACGGTAAACAGTTGCGTATCCATATGGGGCAACTGACTGATAATAATCAGTAATTAGATCATTAGGAAATAGCTCTGGATCGAGGAAGCGCCGCATCCAAAATACATGCTGGCGCACGTCATCATGAACGATATACTGGCTGCTAAATGCTTCCCTCAGCCCGATAAAGCTGTAAATTCCAGCGACGGCTAGGCTCAAACCGAACCAAAACTTTGTCCGAGAATTGGATAGCTTGCTAGAGGGAGTTGTGAGGAAGTGGTGTAGACGCGCAATCAGCATAGAAGAAATAAGGCTGACTGATAACAGTTCAGGGTAGTTTTAGGAACTGGTTTTTGGCGTTGCTGAGAGACGAAATAGTTGCGAAACAGGGATGGAGAGAGAACCTAGTACGGTTCTTCTCCTACCTGAATTTTCATGGGAAGTCATTAACTTGAGTAGGAAAGATGAGCAATTTTTTCGGGTCAATCTTCCTTAAATTCCCTATCTCTTCCAACCCACAGATGTAGTAAAAAGTAAATTTTACTACTCTTTATCTGATTTTCAATAACTTCTCTAAATGCATCTATTAAGGATAGTTAACCTCTCTTTGCCCACTGATACACAGTCACTTTGATGGCAAATCCGTCCACAACAACCGAAGACGCTGGTCAAAACCGCCTCGTTCTGCTCTCTTTTGTTGTTGTGCCATTAAAATCGCTTCACGCTCAATTCCGTACAATGCCGAAACAGCATCAATCACTTCCTGCAAATCTGCTAGTTCGCTCACCAACTCTTCCGGAGTAGCGCTTGCTGCTTCTTTTGCTTCTTCGATAAGCTTCTCGCGTAACGCTTGGCTAAATTCTGCCTCTGACATTGTTACCATTTCACACTGCTTTCCCGCTTGGCGAATGATTGCCGGGATGCGATCGCGCACGAGCTTATTGTATTCTTGGCGCATCAAAACGTCGTCTTAAATTTCTTCAACTAGGCAACAGGGGTCGCAAACGAGTAAGCCATCAAGATGAAACCCACACCCGCAACTGCACAGAAGATGAGAAGGAGTAATTGAGAAAACATATAACTTTGGAAGATTTCAGACATATGCATCGGAATCAGGTAAAGATATAAGTTCATGTTGTCCTTCAACACGGCTCAAAACATCTGCCTTTTGTTTCAATTAGGGTGTTTGTCGTCTGTTTCCATAGGCTTGAGTATATTTACGTAAACGATGACAGTTTAAACCTTTACCTGATCGCAAATGGTATTGCAGCGAACCATTTTAGGCGATCGCTTGCTCAAATTGCCTGTTCCTCTGATCCCAGTAGGTTATTGATGTAAATCAACCGGCTTTTTTTTCAGCTTTTCGTCCAGTGGCTTTACTTTAGTGATGAGTTCGATCAATCCCCGATAATTGGGAAGCTGAGCATTGGGCAAATATCCGGCTTCTGCGATTATCCGGGGAGAGGCAGAAGCTAGAATTTTGCGGATTTGCTCCTGTTGGTATAGCTCTACCGTTGGCGCTACTAAAATCGCCCCTGGAGGAACGGAACCCGAGAAAATAACTCGGAACTCTGTCTGCTTAAAGTTTGAGCGGTAACGTTCAAAATCCGCTAGAGACAAAGCCCCAGCTACCACTTCTTGCTGATCAATCCATTGCAAAATCGTTTTTGGTGTAGAGGCCAGACGGATTTCGGATAAAGTGAGACCATAGAGATGGTAGAGCGGTAGATAATAGCCTGCTGCTGAACCGGGTTGCCCCAATGCGATCGCTTTACCTTGGAGTTCCGTCAATTTTTGGATTGCGCTTTCCTGGCGGACTATTATTAAAAAACGTGTATTTTCAACTCCTTCTAGAGGAAAAAGCGGTACATACTGTGCTTCAAAAATAGCCAGAGCTGCTAAACCGGGAGGAGCAAATACTAAAGACCAAATTCCCCGCTGAATCTGCTCCATAGCCCTAATTTCGTTGAATGTAGGCTCAAACTCTATAATAGTTTTAAGTTCAGCTTCCAAATAATCAATTAGATCTGCATATTGCTCAGTTGGGCGCTGATCTTCGCCGTAACTGACCGCTCCAAGCGTTAACCTTCCGAATTGATTTGTTTCTGTTGATTGACAAGCCCCCAAAAATAAAAGAAGTTGCCACAGGAAGAGACGGCGTGAAAACATACTTAAATAGCACCGATTTTTTGAAGTTACTATATAACAAATTATTTGCATCAATTTTATCATTAATAAGTTAAACTCTATGATTTGACTCTTTGAAAGAGATATAAAATTAGGAGCCTAGTTATGTTAAACCATCTCAAATTAGGAGCCAAGCTCAATTTAATTTTAATTTTGATTTTTCTTGGAGTAGTCACGACTAGTGGCTTAACTTTATCAAAAATTTTAGGAGATAGTGCTAAAGACAAAATAGCTTCTCAAGCATTTATATTGCTAGAAACCATGAATTCTGTTCGGAGTTATACGGACAATAAAGTCAATCCAGCATTAGCACCTCGATTAGAAACAGAGCAGTGGTTTATACCAGAAACGGTACCAGCTTACTCAGCCCGTGAAGTCTTTGAAACTTTACGGCAGCAAAAACAATATAAAGATTTTTTCTATAAAGAAGCGACTTTAAACCCAACCAATCCACGAGATAAAGCAGACTCTTTTGAAGCCCAGTTAGTTAAGACTTTTCAAAATCAAACAAAGTTAAAAGAACTCACAGGATATCGTACCCGTCCTAGTGGAGAGCTTTTTTATGTCGCTCGCCCTATAGTTGTTTCTGATCAAAGCTGCCTGCGTTGTCACAGTACTCCCGATAAAGCTCCTAAAAGCCAAATTGCAACCTATGGGAGTGAAAATGGTTTTGGGTGGCAGCTTAATGAGATTATTGGTTCTCAGATTTTATTAGTACCTGCCAGTACAGTGATGCATGAAGCTCGGCGTTTACAACTATTAGTGATTGGCAGTATTGCTGGTTTTTTCTTACTAGCAATGATTTTGATTAATATCTTCCTTAAATTTGCAGTCACTCAACCGCTCAAAAAGATGGCTCATTGGTCTAAGCAAGTGAGTACTGGGACTACTGTAGAAGAATATAAGCATCCGGATAAGGACGAAATTGGCATTCTTGCTGCTTCACTGAACCGATTGAAAATTAGCTTAGATATGGCACTGAATATCATCAATTCAGAATCAAAAGAATAATTAAAAGCGTAAACGCTGCTGGAATTCCTGAGCTTGTTTAGAGTTGGGGATTTTTTGAGCCAATACTTCTATGAATTGGGCTGTCGAAAGATTAGGGTTTTGGGCAAGAGTGCGTTTACAGATAATGGTAGCGATCGGACCGATATATTCTGCAAGCTCCTGTTGGCAACGCTCAATAAAACCTGGATCAAATTTAGCTTTAGCTGCCGAAGTAGTAGGAGTCAACGATGATGTCGTATCCAAGGAAGGAGTTGGTGTCTTAGAAGCACCCGGTCGTGTCGTTGGGTATTGTTGCTCATGGGGGGAGGGTGTTGCTCGAAATTCCTCTGTTTCCTTACTTGGAGAACTGACTGGCTTTGTAGGTTGAGAATGGATTTGGGGGATGTATGTATCGGCACTAATTTGTTCAAGTTGTTGCAAAATCTCCCTCGCGGCTTGAGGTCGCTGATAAGGGAAACGTGCCATCATATGCTCCAGTAAGTCTGCAAGCTGAGGGGATGCATTGAGACCTACATTACGCCACTGCAATTCGTCAGTATAAACGTTATAAAAGTTACTGGGGTCTTTGCCAGTCAGGAGATAGACAAAGGTGCGTCCTAGGGCAAAAAAATCAGATTGGGGTACGGCTTGACCGTTAAGCTGCTCTGGTGGGGTATAACCTGCTGACATGACTCTGGTAATTTCCCCTGAACCTTGTTTGGTCACGAAGGTATCTGTAACTTCCCGTGCTGTGCCAAAATCAATTAACACCAACTGTCCATCCACTCGGAGCATGATATTGGATGGCTTGATATCCCGATGAAAAAAGTTTTGGTTGTGTACCTCCTGTAGGATAGCCGTTAGCTGGATTAGCCATTGACGTGCGAGTTTGTGTTCAATGGGTTTACCTCGTTGTTGCAGATACTGCTCTAAATTCAACCCTTCAATTTTTTCCATTACCAGACAGTGCAATGGCTCTTCTCTGTTCCTGGGGAAGAAGAGGAAGTAAGCATTGGCTTCTACTCTAGGAATACCATGATGCTTTAGTCGATAAAGAACTTGAGCTTCTCGCTGGAAGAGTTCGACGTACTTGGGGTCGTTATTTGTGAGGACTTTCAAAACTTTGACACAATTGCTGGGATGAGCTGATTGTTCAACATAGTCGCTCACTTCATAAGTTTTGCCGAAGCCACCACTTCCCATCTGCCGCATCACCCGATAGCGACCTTCCAACAGTAGCTCAGAGCTACAACTGTTGCAAAATAGGTGAGTGTCACTATTGTTGGGGTTGGGACAGTGAGGATTTATACAAAGGCTCATGCAGATGGGGGGGTAGGATACTAATGCATGTTGATACTATCTTGCAGGACAAGAATACGATACTTTCTTCGGTTAAGCGATCGCTCCTTCAGGAGGATAAGAGCCAGTTTCCCTTAAAATGCTTCTCAAATAGGGACTTACTCTGTATAACATCCAATTTTATTGAACCTTTGTCTTCATGCCTAAGTCTATAGATATAAGAAAACCAACCGGTGAGGGGGAACCTACAGGTGTCAGTAATACCCGCCGAGGCGTCAAACCATGACCCGACTGCGAAAGAGCCAGAAATCGAGCTTGAATTAGTCCTACAATGTCAACAGGGGAACCAACAAAGTTTTCGCCAATTGTATCGTCGCTACTGTACGCGAGTGCGGTCAACCCTGTATCAGCTTTGTGGTAGTGAGGCTTTAGATGATTTAGTTCAAGAGGTTTTCCTTAGAGCTTGGAAAGGCTTGCCCCAGTTGAGAGAACCCTCTCAATTTTCCACCTGGCTGTATCGCATTTGCTGGAACGTAGCATCAGATCGGCGGCGCAGTTTACAAAAGCAGCGTTCTTTCCTCTCAAAACTCAGGATTGCTCAAGAAGAACTGTCCATTAGCGACTCCAAACATTCCCTTGCTCCAGATCTGATGGAGCTGCACTATCAAGACATCATACAACGAGGTCTACAACAGCTCAGTTTTGAGCATCGGGCTGTCTTGGTGTTACATGACTTGGAGGATTTGCCACAAAAGGAGGTGGGGCAGATTTTGGGCATATCAGTGGGAACCGTTAAGTCTCGTCTTTTTCATGCCCGGATGTCCCTGCGGCGATATATGCAGCAACAAGGAGAAACGCTATGACTCACATTCCGCCTGAAGATCAACAATGGCAAGAGTTTTTGCGTAAACATCAACCCACCCCTCCTCCAGCAGCAGCTAACTTGGAAGAACAACTGATGAATGCGGTTGCCAAGTCTCCTCAGATGGATCAGCGACTATGGGCTTTGCCACCAGCACTTGCGGCTGGGTTACTGATGTTATTAAGTTCTTACCGCTTCTTGGTTCCTATACCAGATTTATCTAACACGGTTAGTATAGAAGCATTTTTCCAAGACAATTGGAATGAGGTGATGAAAGAAACCCCCTCTAGTTTGCCCAATAACAATCATGTTGTACCGATTGATTGGCGCTTAGAGGCAAAAGCCGCGCAATAAGTCTCCGTTCCTCGCTTTCAAAGGGAGTGGAGTACTGTGAATGATGCCTTGTTTTTGATTATTCTTCACAATTAACCGATTTGAGGGGTCTACCCCCACTAAAGAGAAAGAGTAAGGAAATTCTCATGTGGTTACGTCATGCTTTTCTGTCGTCCGTGCTTCTGCTGGTTTTTGGAGGTGCGATCGCTCTACTTAAACCTACCTCCCTCTCCCAAAGTGTGGCACAAAATTTAGGGGAACAAAAGCCTGAGGAACAGGGTGAAATCAAGTTGAGGGATCGACTGAAACTCACCCAGGAACAACAGCAAAAGCTACGGAAGATTCATGCTGAGTATAAGAACAAAATAGTCAGACGCAAGCAGGCGGTGCGTCAAGCGACTCAAGAATTACGCACTCTCATGGTGGGGACTGCCTCATCTGAAGAAATCCGTGCGAAATTTCAAGAAGTGCAAACGCGGCGGCAACAGCTAGAAGATGTCAGCCTGGAAAGTATGCTGGCGATGCGGGAAGTATTCACGCCAACTCAACGCCATCAGTTTGCCCAGATGATGGAACAGCAAGGGAAAATTTCTTACACTCAGATGGAGCGTTAAAAAGGATTGTAGTCTTGCGGTTCATCTACCTTCATGGTTTTGCTTCGTCCCCCAAGTCAGCAAAGGCCGTATATTTGCGGGATTGTTTTGCAGCTTGTAATATTTCTTTGGAGATTCCTGACCTGAATCAAGGTGACTTTTCTCACTTAACGATCGCACGTCAGATTACTCAGGTTGAGTCTCTTTTTCCATCCGATGGCACACCCGTCACGTTAATTGGTTCTAGTTTAGGGGGTTTAACCTCGGCTTGGTTGGGACAACGCCATCCTCAAGTTCAGCGCCTTGTCCTATTAGCACCCGCGTTTGGATTTCTCTGGCATTGGTTGTCGAAACTGGGAGATGAACAAATTCGTCAGTGGCAGACATCGGGATATCTATCGGTTTATCATTACGGAGAAATGCGATCGCTTCCTCTGCATTACCCGTTTGTGGAAGATGCCCGTCACTACCCAGAAACGCAGCTAACACGACCTTTACCTACTCTGATTTTGCATGGACAGCAAGATGAAGTAATATCTATCGCTGCTAGTCGTGAGTATGCAAGTCTGCGCCCTTGGGTACAACTGATTGAACTGGAAAGCGACCATGGTTTAATGAACGTAATGCCGAAAATTTGGACAGCAATTCAAGTATTGTGTCAGTTATCTTGAATTTTCCCAAGGCGATATGAGGCACTGATAAAGGTGGTAGAAAAGAACACAGATGCACACAGATAAACGCAGATAATATTCGATTCGTATACTTCCAGAGTTTATCGGAATCACCAATCACTAATAATCAATGACTAATAGACTTCTTGCAGAAGTCGGGAATTTCTTAACAGGGAACGGGGAAAAGCGGACAAGAATTGACGTAAACAGTATCGTAAAAATACTTTTGCAAGAGGTCTAATGACTAATAGAACCCGCTCCCGTAGAAATCAGACGCCGAAATAAGTTCTCTGTCCAACCCGTTTCTTGCAAAACGGCAGCAGCAGTTACTTCTACATAGGCTTGCTCAATGAAGGCTAAATCAATCATGCAAACTCGGCATAGAGCGTCCCGTAGCGCTTCATCTTTCGCATCTCTTTTGATGAGATTACCCACTTCCTGTACTACAGTTGCCATTGCTGGGACAACGTGTTGAGGAAGGATACCCACCTGTACGTGTACTAAACCAATTCGCCAACGACGGTCGGCATAAGCATTTCCCCAATCATCAATACCTGTAAACATTTCATGAAACCATTGAATAAAGGTTCCATGCAGTCGATGAAGACGCCCTTCTTTAGCGTACAGAATTTCATGCATTTCTGGATCGCGACTTAAGTAGGCATAGAAGTGTTCTGCCATTTCAGGAGCAATTTGTTTACCCCAATCTGCCTGAGATTTTAAAATAGCTTCATCTTCATTGGTAAGATCTACCCTATTTTTTAGGGTAAGTATAAATTCATGAGGGTCTAAAACCATAATTCTTTCCTTGATCTAGGATTGAGTTGAGTAGAACTTAAATTTAAAAACTAAGTAGGTAGGCACAAATAAACGTAGGTATGTCAAAAAATGTTAAGGCATTAAAACCCTCTTGCCTCCTGCCTTCTGCCTTCTGCCTTGCCTCAATGACAAATAGTAATGCCCGCCTACTTATAAGTTCTGGCTAATTTTTTAACCTATTCAAAATTTCAGAGAATCTTAATACAATCCGGATAAATTGAGGGTATCTTAAAAACGTAATACAGATTGTGTAGAATTTCTGAGACGTAATACAATTACATCAAGACAACGCAGGCTGCGACAGCCAACTCAAAGTAAAGGAGGCGGGTTGACAATACAAGAAGTGAACTCAGAATGTAGGCTTAAATTACAATTAAAAATTGGGTGAAATAGGGATGAAATCAACTACTACACACGCACTGAAAGAATGGGCAGTTGCAGTCAATGCCTTAGAGCAGGGTAAAACCATTATGCTGCTACGCAAAGGTGGTATCAAAGAAGAAGGCAACCGTTTTACAGTGGCTCACAATCAAATTTTGCTCTACCCTACTTATGAGCATCAACAGCCTCACTTGCTCAAAGCTGAGTACGCATCCCAAGTTACCCCCGTAACCTCCGGTTGGCATCCAGCAACTGTTCGGATTGGAAGTTGGGCAGAGATTACTGATATTTTGCTAGTAAGTGAAGAGTCAAGGGTTGCAGCGCTGCTTCCTTATCATATCTGGAATGAGCAATTTGTTTGCGATCGCCTCCGTTGGAAACCTCGCCAGTCTTTGTTTGTCTTGCTACTGCGAACTTACCAACTCCCTCAACCCCAATTCATTCCCTATGGTCCAGAATACGGCGGTTGTCGTTCATGGATTGATTTAGCTGAATCTATCTCAATTCAAGGTATTCAACCTGTTTTAGATGATACTACCTATAGTAAGCAGGTGAGCCAAATTCGCCATTTGCTTGCAGCATCAGACTCCCCTCACTTAATCCAAAATCCTATATCTTCCTGAAAAAATTAAAAATTTTAAAGCTAATCATACAGAGCAAGTTCTTGTTTGGCAATTTTCTCAGCTTCTTGAATTTCTTGAAGATTGCGTTTTTTATAAATGCCTACTGGAGGTGAGCTTGTTGAAATTGCTTGCGAAGCTGAGCATTCATTTCTGCTCCTAAGTGTTCAACAATCATTTCCCCCTTTTAATTTGATAATTAATGAAATAAGCGACGATAGCTCAGGTTATATTGAAGTTCAGTGGTTCGCTTCCCGATGGGTTTAGCGGGTATTCCAGCAACAATTGTAAAGGGAGAAACACTTTTAGTCACCACTGCACCAGCAGCCACAGCACATCCTTTACCTAGCGTTACTCCCGGTAAAATCATAGCTCGTGTTCCAATAAAAACATAATCTTCAATATACACCGGACGAGTGCGACCGACAAAATTGCAACATTGCAAATCATGGTCAGCAGTCAGAATACATACCTCAGCAGAAATCGAAACATTTTCACCAATGGTAATACCACCGCGATTATCTAAGCGACATTTTTGGTTAATGATACTATTTTTTCCTAACTGAAAATTTTTTCTAGCATCAAACCAAGCTTCCATGAAAATAACGCTATCTAAATCGAGTTCAAATTTCATGAATTTTCGATAAAACAATATTCGAATGAATCCTAATGGAATATGATTAATAAAGTGGTTATTAAAATATAAAAGACCCTCTGCTAAAATCACCTTTATTTTATCTTTGCAATCTTGAAACCTAAGACCAGGCATTAGTTCGGTCTACCTTTTAAAAATCGATTTAAAAAATAAGGAAATCCAATTAAAACTGGTTGTCGAATTAGCTCAATGAGTTGAGTGGAAAAATAGAAGAAATCTTTTTTGGGATTAGGTTGTTCATTGATTTTTTCTACGCCAAATAAGCGTTTCCATTCTCTAGCTCCTTCTTCTCTACCAATATGAAACATCGTGCTACTCTTATTCTCTGAGTAACAGCGGAAATATCCTAAATAGTCCTTGAGTTTCAAGAATCTTCCGTATTGATAAAGACGACCAAAAAATTCTAAATCAATAGCAAATTGAAGATTGGCATTTAAAAGTCCTGCTTGTTCCATGACAGACCGTTGCCAAAATGCTGTTTCAGAACAAACATTAAACACACAAGTCTTGGGGTCAAAGGGGGGTAAGCAACACCAACCTGTCACCGCCCCAGCTTCGTTGATTAAAATTCTATTTCCGTGAACAACTCTATAATCAGGGTGTGAATGAAAAGCTTTGATAATTTTGTGAAAAGTTCCTCTGACATAAACATCATCACTATTAATCCACCCCAAAATCTCCCCGCTACTTTTTTTTAACCCTTGATTGATGGCATCAGATTGACCTTTGTCTTTTTGAGAATGCCAGTAAAATAAATATTTCTCATATTTTTTGATAATCTCAAGAGAATGATCAGTACTGCCGCCATCAATGATAATGTACTCAAGGTTAGGATAACCTTGTAATAAGACAGAGCGAATGGTGGCCTCTAGAAATTTTCCTTGGTTATAACTGGGAGTAACAATGGTAAGACGAGGCCAATTAGAACCATCGGGCATCTTTGCAGGTAAGGGTTTGTAGGATTTCGTCCAAGGCCACCCAATTTTACCTGATGGTGCTGGCGGCAAGTCTTGGAGGGTGAGAGCAGTAGTCATTGCGAAGACTTAAGAAAGGAAGATTGCCTGGAAATGCGATCGCACAACTCTGTTATGCTGCTTTGAATATAATCCCAACTGCTGCTTCAGAGCAATCTCAGATAAAGAGTTGAGCTGCTGATTGCATCTCCCTTGCTATGGCATAGCCATTACTCTCTAAACAATAGCTATTTTTGCTCTATTCATTTTAGTCTTCAAAAGCCCATCATCACCCACGCTTCCAGAAAATCTTGAAATTTTTTCATCTTAGAGAAAATTTTGGGGAACAGCAAAGGCATAAACCAATGAGCTCTCGGTATTTTCCAAGATTTTAATGAATTTCTGCTTTTCATAAGATTGTTATAGCATTTATCCGTTTCTTCATATAATTCTACCCAGTAATTTGAAGCAAAATTTTTAACAATATTAACAACTTCTTTTCGTCTTTCTTCTCCACCCGTACTTGTTTTGTGCTGCGGGTGGAATCTGCATATTGAGTAGAATTTGGAAATATACTCAAACGAAGTGAATTGAGAGGCTCTGACAAACCAATCCCAATCCAAAACATATTTATAATTAATATTGAGTTCTCCTGTTCTTTCCCATAGTTTTTTTGTCCAGAAAGAGCTTGGCTGAACAATATAGTCGAAATAAGTCAATTTAATAGGGTCAAAACCAGTAGTATGAGTTGCTGTTCCTTCCAACTGCTCTCCACTCTGATCTATCACAAGAGCTGAACCATAAACTAAATGGCATTCATCAACCTTTTGAGCAAATCGCTTTCCGATATCTAGCAACGTTCCTGGCAGATACATATCATCCGAATTTAACCAACATAAAACCTCACCCGAACTTAATCGCATCCCCTGATTAATTGCATCCGCCTGACCTTTATCTTTTTGAGAATGCCAGTAAGATAATTGATTTGAATACTTTTCCAGAATTTCTATCGTGTTATCTGTACTTCCACCATCAATGACGATGACTTCTAGACGAGGATAACCTTGTCCCAAAACCGATAAAAGAGTTTCCTCTATATATTGACCTTGATTAAATGAAGGAATAACAACTGAAATTAGGGGGTATTGATTAATACTAGACACTCACTACTCACCATTAATATAAAAAATTATAGTTTTCTATTATCCATAAATTTTCTTTAGAATACAAATCTTTTCTTATAACTCTTTTTCCTGAATATCCATAGATGTTATTAATCAACCCTCTGAGTTTTGGAATCTGATTTAATTTGAAGATTTTAGAGTTGTTTCTCCAGAAATTGGGTTGCCAATTACACAGCGATTGCAGAGCCATTAAAGATTCTTTTGCTTCAGCTATATATTCTTCTCTTTGATGATAACTCTTTTGATGTTCTTGATAGCGAAATCCCCCTAAAGGTGAGGGAGTCGCAAATAACTCGGAATCTAATAAATAGAATCGAGCCCACAAATCAAAATCACCAGCCAATTTATATTTTGTCGAGATAGATTGACCGGCTTTCTCCCAGAGGCTTCTTCTCCAAAAAGTTGATTCTTGTTGGATACAGCCTCGTGAAGGCAGAAAGTTGCCATCCAAAAACGCTTCTTTAGAATAGCCAGCAACCGATCTAAATCCTAGACAAAAACCCTGACAATCCCACATTCCAGGGTTGAGGCTGGTTAGCCATTCTAGATGAGGAATTTCAGACATGATACTCGCTACAGTTTTGAGCGTCCAAGAAAAATACATATCATCACTATTTAGCCATGCCATGATTTCACCAGTTGCATGGCTAAATCCTTTATTAATGGCATCATAGTGACCACCATCAGGCTCACTACACCAAAAATGTAAATGACTCTCATATTTTTTTATAATTTCTAAACTCCCGTCTGTCGAGCCTCCATCAATAATGATATATTCAAGA
>CBKWLJ010000056.1:0-26998 GCA_966675205.1 uncultured bacterium | reverse complement strand
AATCCCCGCACGTTCCGCAGCCGCAATCTGACTTTCTAGAAATTGGTAGATTTCTCCGATTAAATCTTGATAGTCCGTTAATTGCTGCATGGTTTGGGGCGTTCCCCGAATGTGCATCAACACGATGGGAACGCCCAATTGAGCAATGACGGGGAACATATCCGGGTCAAATGTGCCGCCGGATATGTCGTTGATCATATCCGCGCCTGCTGCCACCGCTTGTTGCACCACGATCGCTCGTGTCGTATCCACAGATATGGGTATGGATACATTTTGCGATCGCAACGTCTCAATGACAGGCAACACCCGATTCAGTTCTTCTTCTAAAGAAATCTCCACAGCACCAGGACGAGTGGATTGACCGCCAATATCAAGAATATCGGCACCCGCCTCAATCAGACGTTGAGCTTGTGCCAAGGCAGCGGCTAAGGTATCAAATTCACCGCCATCACTAAAACTATCCGGCGTCACATTTAAGACGCCCATGAGGTAAGTTCGTTTTCCCCAAGTGAAGGAATGTCCCTGTAGTTCCATAACGTCAGATGCGAGGATTAACAATTCGTAGTACTCGCTCTCGCCAGAAGCAAGCTACGTAACTCGTAATTCGTAATTGCTATTCCGATGGGGATTTAAACCCCAACTGAATATAGACAACGTGTAAAGACGCTCTGCCAGGGCATCTGTACAGGGGACTATAACCCGTCTTTAATTACGAATTACGAATTTATAATTACGAATTATGTTGAGTGATTACCCAACCCCGCTCATCGAGTGCCTTACTGAAAATTGACGATTCGAGCAAAGCTAGCAGGCTCTAAACTAGCTCCCCCCACAAGCGCCCCATCAATTTCGGGTTGAGCCATAATTTCGTCAATGTTATTGGGTTTGACGGAGCCGCCATATTGAATCGGAACATCAGCCACTTTAAGCTGACTCCGAATCAAGCCAATCACTCGATTTGCTTCCGATGCCTCGCAGGTATCGCCCGTGCCAATTGCCCAGATGGGTTCATAGGCAATAATCAAATTGTTTTGATCGACATCTACGAGACCTTTTTCCAATTGGCTTGTAATCAGTGATTCCGTTTCCCCAGCATCCCGTTGTTGCTTGCTTTCCCCGACACAAAGAATCGGAGTTAAACCATGACGCTGAGCGGCCAAAAGGCGCTTATTCACCGTTTCATCGGTTTCACCAAAGTATTGACGCCGCTCACTATGACCAACAATGACATAGCGAACTCCGATTTCGGTTAGCATGGGAGCGGCAATTTCGCCTGTATAAGCGCCTTCCTCCTCCCAGTGAACATTCTGAGCCCCCAATTGCACACGAGAATTGTGCAAACTCTTAGACATTACGCCCAGGGCTGTAAAAGGAGAACAGAGAATGATGTCCCGATTTTCGGGAGTCTCCTCCAGTTCAGGCATAAACTTTTGCAAAAACTCAAAAGCTTCCCTTTGAGTTTTGTACATTTTCCAATTACCGGCAATGACAATTTTCCGCACAGCTTAACGCGCTCATCTTCAAACCACAATGCACCCTTTAGTGTAAAGCTTTCGGCCGCACTTTATGGAGGGCATTGGCGGAGTTTTGCGTTATAACAGCGTTTTATCCTTTTGCTTCTGATGTCAGAAAAATTATAGGTGCAGTTGACTATGCCAAATTTTCCCAAGCTTAGGGACGATCTGCCAACCGTATTGAGTCCATTTAAGCTTCGTCATTATTCGCTGCTCGCCTACTGGGTCTATTTTCGTCCTACGGCGTTTCATTCCTACCTTTACCATGCTGCTCCCGATTTGTATCAGATGCGGGGGTACCAGAAATTTTTGCAGACTTGGAAAGTTCCCAGTTATCGCAATATCTATTTCATGCTGCCAGTGGCGATCGCTATCATGGCATTGCTGGCAGGTCTAACCGTTTTTCTGTATACCGCGATTACGGTGCAAAATAATACGGCTTGGGTGAATACCTTTGCGGTGACACCGGATGGACAAATTGCCGTCTCTGCCTCTGGCGATCGCGCCCTAGTCGTTAAAGTCCCTTCCGCTGACAGTACCGTCAAAGTTTGGAATTTGCGGTGGGGCTACCAAATGCACAATTTGGTTGGTCACGATTATGGAGTGACCGATGTAGCGCTTACGCCCGATGGCAAAAAAATTGTTTCTGCTTCCCGCGATCGCAATGTGAGAGTTTGGGATCTCAAAAAAGGCATTTCGCTGCACAAACTGGAGGGGCACGAGGAATGGGTGAGTAGTGTGGTCATCACCCCCGATGGCAAACGGGCCATTTCTGCTTCCGGTGATAAAACGTTACGAATCTGGGACATTGAGCAAGGAATTCCCCTCAAGACTCTCAACGGACATGACGGGGTCATTTGGAAAGTAATACTAACCCCTGACGGAAAACGAGCAATCTCAGCTTCTGCTGATCGCACGCTCAAAATTTGGGATATTGAGCAAGGAAAAGAACTCTACACTCTTACCGGTCATAACGCTTGGGTAACTGATATCGCTCTTACCCCCGATGGGAAACGGATTATTTCTGCCTCTGGGGACAAAACTTTAAAAGTTTGGGACTTAGAACAGGGGCGAGAACTGTATACCCTCACCGGTCATAACGAATGGGTGACAGATGTAGCGGTGTCTCCCGATGGCAAACAAGCCGTTTCCGCCTCTAGTGACAAAACGGTAAGAGTTTGGGATATGGAGCAAGGTAAGCTGTTACATACCCTCACCGGGCATCAGGGCTGGGTCAATAGTGTAGTCATTACGCCAGATGGTAAGCAAGTTGTCTCTGCTTCTTCTGACCAAACGATGAAAGTTTGGGACTTAAAGCAAGCTAAAGTTGTGCATACCCTCAAAGGCCATCCGGCTTGGGTAACTGCGATCGCTACTCTACCTAATGCGCCACGCCTCATTTCCGCGTCATTTGAAGGTCCTCCCAAACTCTGGAACCTCAAGCGAGGAACTCCACAGCCACTACTGGGTGTGATTGGTACAGGAGTAAGCTTGAATGCCAGTTTCACGGTGGCAATGATTTTAGCCGTACTCAGTGGAGCGGTGAGTATTGCAATCATTTTAGCGATCGGGTTCATCGCTTTCGGGGCGGCAGGGAATATCCTTTCCAGCTTGGGGATTGGATTCATCATCAGTATGGTATTTTGTATCGGCTTTCTGATTGCTGATCGAATTGCCGCTGACCCCATGCTCGAAGAAGTGTTTCATGCTAGGAACATCAGCAATATTCTGATCGCTTTATTTGGGATTGCCTTTGGCATCCTCGTCAGTGTCACCTTTGCTCTGATGAATCGCAGGGCAGCCGGTGTTTTTGCCAGTGTGATTTTTATGCTACTCATTGGCATCTCCGTGGGTATTGTTGTTGCCTGCGTTGTGACAGAATCCCTCAGCTTCAATGGTCGCTTACGGCCTGGTCTGCGGGCAGGTGAGGCGGTTACGATTGGCTTCAACTTGTTAGTTGCCATTGGGGCATTACGCCTACCGATTTATCCGTTTGAGTTATTGATGGCATTGTTGAGCCGATTACGGGGAAAAGGGCATCCCGTTGCGTGGGATGAAATGCTTGTTTTGCCTGTACCGAGAACGATGGCGTTACTCAAAACTCACTTACGTGCTGGAGAGGGACTGCTGCTGTTAGCCGAGGTTGCCCGCAATCCATTTCAGCGTTTTTGGGCGCAGCGAGCTTTATATCAGTACTTGCACGGCATTCAGGCTCCATTGCACTCTCTCTACTACTTACTAACGGCTGAGGAATTAAACAGCTACTTGCTTGCACCTGTGACTCAACTCGATTGGCAATTATTGCCCACAGCGCGACAAGTATTATTAGGAGAACTGGCGCATCAGCCAGTCAATTGCAGCTCTGATGGCGTTAATCAAGCCGCTGAAAATGTAGTCAGGGGTTTGACTAGTTGGGGTCGCAATCGCCAAAAAACTCCATTAACTCGTTTTGCAGGTTTGCTTTATCAGTTGTCTTACTCTAAGGCAGTGGAAGTGGAGGATTTCAACTTATTCGCATTTGAGAAAATCTATGCAGGTTTAACTCAGTATCCGGGTGGAGTAGAAATTGCTGACTCTTTTGAAGCGTTGGCTACGTTCTTGATGTATGACAATTTTTATGACTTGATAGGGGCTAGCGAGGTTGTGGCCCAACTGTCAGTGGATGAAAATTCAATCCGTCCGGCTGTCCTCACTACACTCCAAGACTTGGGAGAGATTGGTGCTAGGGTGAAAAGTTATCAAACGGCTGCTACAACGGTGGAGCAACTGGCTGCGATCGCTCAAATTTCTAGTAATCTTGACAGAATAGATGAGTATGTGGTAAAGCAAGTACTAGTTCCAGAGCAAGCCATTCTCCGGCGCATCATTCGCCAATGGCGGCAGATTGTTAGCCACGCTGTTCATGAAGTTGCCAGAATGGAGTGCTAGTTGATGCGCCTGATTGCATTCAAGAAACGGGCTTTTCGGCCCATCCCCCAATAGTTTTCATTGATTGCAGTTGGAGGTGTTACGGACACGACGACAGGGTAGGGTGGGCAAGAGCCATAGAGCTGAAAAACTAATACTATCGTTGCTTAACTTTGCCCACCCTACAGTAATTTTTTGCGAATTAGCAAAGGGAAGCAGCAATTTTTCTGCCTTTTGTATAGAAATTTGAGTATTGGCGTACTAGCAAATCTACTCAGTTTCTTTACAGCCCAAGATAAACTCTCCTACAGAGGTTTCTGCGTAGTAATCCGTTCCCACTGCTGCCGCAAACAAGTCTGAATCACCAAAACCAACCGCACAAGGCGCAAGGTTCATTGCTGTTGCCACCAAATACATCGTTTGAGATAAAATACCTGCGTGCTTTAAGGTGAGAGCATACGCGATCGCACTATACGCCCAGACTCGTCTAAGAAACCGTGCGGCAATAATCATCAGAATCTGTAAACTTTCTGGTGGCTGTCTGACTGCTTCTCCAGCCCCTTGTAACATGGTTTCTACATAGTTGTTTTTATCGCTAATTTTGCCTAGTTGATGCTCCTTTGGGCAGTAGTGGTAAAGACCCGCAGGTATATTTTCACACTTATTAATAACAATATAGAGTTCTAATTCATAATCCGCTCCAGCCGTTGGATAAGGGCGGCTGCTGATTTCTCCACTATCTGTTTCAACTATATTTTTAACTCTTGCAGAACGATAAAGAAATTCACCCAGTTGTTTATCAGTTATTAGGTTTTCTGCATGACTTCTGAGTGATTTTCTCTGTTCCAATACAAAGGTAAATGGAGCGTCAATTTCTTTAAGTTTTTCTATATCGGGTTTATATAAATCAATAATTTCATCGGACATTTTGGGCTTGACTACAGGAATTTGCTTGATTTCCTCAGCAAAGCGGCCAGTATCCGCATAGAAATTCAAGTGTCTGCCCAGTCTACTGCGCGAATGAAATAATAGGTCATGAAAATTCCACTGAGCGAGTGTAAGGTTTTCCTCTTCTTGGATTTTTCCGTTTTCTTCTACTTCCGAAAGAAAATCAGCACTCAAAAGCAGGTTTAAAAACAGTTTTACAGTATCTAGAGAAAAGTCAGATAATTTAGTAGCAAGTTCACTACAAGTATGGGGAATAATGAGTTCCGTGATGAGGGCGGTACTTCTGCGATCGCACAAAATAATCCGCGCATGAGATAAAGGAGATTCTAAGACCATTTGTTCTTTATCCCTGCGGCAATAGGCAAAGCGAGACAGGATATATTTTTTGTCTAGATCTACTGTCTTGTTAGAAGATTGGTAATAGCGGGAGATTGGCACAATTGTTGCCAGAGGCAAGTCATCAGCAACCAGAGTACGACAGATTAGATGCAAATCTATAAATTGTTGAAGATAGTAGTAAAACTTAGGTAGCGCAGCAACGCCGTCTGTTCGTAATACTAAGTCAATCAATTGTTCCTCAGTAGCACCGTCAGTTGCAAGAAGTTTGAAGGCAGACAGTAATCCAGGAGTAAGCTGCTTAAGAGAAAAGTTAAAAAGGGGCGACTGTAGAACAGCCTCTTCTTTTGATTGTTCGAGCAGATGTATATTTCTCTTTAAATTTGAAATGAATACTGAGGACATTTAAACTAAGTAAATCATTAAAAATCATCTCTCTTTTTTGCCACCTATTTTTATACAGGCCCAATCTGAGTCTTCTAGAGATCTCACTATGCCAAAAGCTCTTTGTTCTATTGCTTGTCTGCTTAAGTCCGTTTCTGAAGGCCTGGGAGGCAAAGGTAAAATCAATGTTAATTTATCATTTGATTTAGCTTCTTGATTTACTATGATTTCCACTCCCGGAATGTCGATAGATATTTCATATTTAGAGCTTGGCAATTCTGTATTTGTCTGCTTTATTTCTGCTTCTACTTTCACTTCAATATCAACAGGCAACTTAATTGGAACTCCTAAAGGTATCACCAGTTGTATGAGTTTTGGTTGCTCTTGGGATTTATCACCTGACTTGAGTCTAACTTCTTCTACTGGTTCTACTCGAACATCAAGATCTGAAGGAATTAAAATTCCTTCAGATTTCAGAACTTCAGCTGTGTTTTGAATGAGATACTGCTTAAACTCTTCGTTGAGCCAGGCTCTAGCCACAATCCGACTCCAGATTTTCCATACTTGTTGATCTGGTGAAAACATTTTTCTAGTGTCCTGATAATTTAGTTAACCAACGAGATTGAAGTATAAGCAACTCAATAGCTCTGATTATACTTTGTTAGATACTGATTTATTAACTTTGAACCTTCTAGGTACTGCACTAATGTTATCACAGAGATAAGGAATTTCTTGGGTATAACGATTAGTTTTCAAATAATCCTGTAGCCAATTGCAACCACTTTGCAGTAGCTCCTCCAGCTTCAAACTCTGCAATATTGTAAGATTCCATAGAATTACTTGTTTGTCCCAACTACCAGAAGCTAAAGTTCGACCATCCCGGCTAAAACTTACACTGTAAACATTATCTCTATGACCTTGGAGGGTTTGGATCAGAGTACCATCAAATCGCCAAAGCCTAATTGTTTTGTCAACACCAGCAGAGGCTAGAGTTTGACCATCAGGGCTGAAACTCACGCTAAAGACTGCCCCTTTATGCTCCTGCAAGGTTCGGATGAACGTGCCATCACGATGCCAAAGATTGATATTGCTGTCAGCACTAGCAGAAGCTAGGGTTTTACTGTCAGGGCTAAAACTAACACTAAGGATTTCTGCTGTATGATGTCTCTCCAATGTTTTGATGAACGTGCCATCACGACGCCAGAGGTTTATAGTATTGTCAGCACTGGCGGAAGCGAGGAGCTGACCGTCAGGGCTGAAGCTGACATTCAGCACCGAATCTTTATGCTTCTCCAAGATTTTATAGTGGAGAGTTTCTAATCTGCCTGTGCGATTGTCACGCCGCCAGAGTTTGATTTTGCGGTCATCGCTGCTTGACACAACCGTTTGACCATCAGGGCTGAAACTAATACTCTTGACTGGCTTATGATGTGCTTTCAAGGTTTGAATAGGAATACCATCAAGACGCCAGAGTCTAATATGACCGTCATCGCTAGCAACACCAATTGTTTGGCTGTCCGAGCTAAAGCTTACGCTATTAACTGGACTACCATTTTTTTGGATATCTTTAAGCAAACGACCGCCGTGGCTCCAAAGTTTGACAGCGCCGTCTGAGCTAGCAGTAGCAATCCTCTGACCGTCAGGACTAAAAGTTACACCATAAAGGTAGTCGTTATGACCTACTAAAATTTTAAAGAACTTGCTGTCGAACTGCCATAGTGTGACGATCTTGTCTCGACCAACAGAAGCTAGGGTCTGATTATCTGGACTGAAACTAATACTGTAGATTGAGTTACTAGGTACTTGAAAATCTCGAATCAAGGTGCCGTCACCGAGCCGCCAGAGCTTGATGTTACCCTGACGATCAGCCGAAGCTAGAGTTTGACCATTGGGGCTAAAGCTAATGTCTACAACATCATTACCATGCTCTGCAAGTGTTCGGGCTGTATTGCCGTTGCTTTGCCAGAGATTCATAGTGCCGTTACTATTAGCTGAAGCTATAACCTTACCATCTGGACTGAATTTAACAGCGACAACTGAACTACTAGGGCCTGGGAGAGTTTGAGCCAATTCACCGTTACTAACTCGCCATGTTTTGATGGTTCCATCACCAACTACTGAAGTTAAAAACTGACTATCAGAGCTGAACTTGAAACTGGCAACTGAATGACTAGAACCTGGCAGAGAGCGAATTAATGTGCCGTCCTTAATTTGCCAAATCTTGATTTTTTTATCGTCACCTGCTGAAGCCATAAGCTGACCGTTCGGACTGAAACTAAGGTTGTACACTCTATCTGTATGACCTGAGATAGGTCGGAGTAGGGTGCCGTTAAGTTGCCAAAGCTTAATAGTGCCGTCTTTATCCCCTGAAGCTAGAACCTTACCATTGGGGCTAAAACTAAGACTAGATACCCAATTACTATGCTCCAGCCGAACCTGAATTTCCTTGCCGTCCCGATTCCAAAGCTTAACTGTTTTGTCAGCACTAGCAGAAGCTATTGTCTTACCATCGGGGCTGAAACTGGCGGTAAAGACCCAATCTGTATGTCCCTGAAGGCGGTTACACTCTTGAACATCCGAGACTATCACATTCTGTAGCGTCTGCTCAGTCTCTCGCTTAAGTTCGGCTGAAACTGGAGTCTGCTGCAATTGTTTACCAGCCTTGACAGCTTCGACTAATGCCCCTAGCTGATCGTGAGAAGCTAGGAGAGCTGTTGAAGCTGAATTTAGCGCTTTAATATTGGCGATACCTGCTTTCTGCGCTTGGTTGCCTGCCCATAGCACGACCGTTACTGCCATAACTGAGATAATGGCTAGTCCAGCGAACCCTCCAAGGATTATTCTGTTTGCCTTCTGTTGAGCTTCAACCAATAAAAGATTTGCTTGCTGCACACTATTCAGCTTGTCTTCAACTTTACGAAGCCGCTTATCTCGGTCAAAGTCGTAGGTTTGGCGAATCGGTTCAACCAAATAATCGTGAACCAGTTGATAACGGTCTTCTGGCTCTTCCGGCAGGCGAAATACTAGATTTGCTCCAAGGAAAATATCTAAAATTAAGTCCAACTTATCAGCTTGCTCTCTTAATGAAGCGGCTAACTCATCTTTCGTTTTTAACGGTCGAGTTCCTTTCTCATCCGTCAGCGAAACCAAAACTTTCCAAGCTGCATCTTTGTTTTCAGAACCACAATCTTCAACGATAGCCTCCAGACTTCGCACCACCAGTTTTGTCTTGGGATTATCCCCCAACTGCTGATACTGTTCCAGAGTAGTAATCCTATCATCTTGCAGTTGTGCCCCTACCAACTGCAACTCAATTGGACGCACATCTTTCTCCTTACCTGCTAAATCCTGCACTAATCGCGAAACTAGTGCTGGTTCAAGGTGAAATTGTGCCCGTTCTGTCAGTTCTTTAATAATTAATTCTGCTTCTTGGATAGAAAAATTACCCAAGTAGTAACGAATGTCCTCGTTCAAAATACCGTTGAGAATTTCATTTTTACTCCCATCTTGAGGTGTGAGCTGATTCCACTCCAGTAGATAGTACAAATAATGTCGATAATCCTCCCGCAGCGATAGGATGACTTTGACAAAAGGTAAATTCAGACAGTCACGCAAAAACTCAAAATATTTATTCCTTTTATTTGAATCGGAGCAAGCAAAGAAGAATTCTTCAAACTGGTCAAAAATTAAAATGGTTAAAAGATTACGATCGCTATTTTGCCGCAACTGTTCCAACAGGACTGCTGCATCCGATGCGCTGATTAAATTCGGCGTCTTAAATCCCCCAATTTTGTCAAACTCTGCTGCCAGTTCTCTGCCCAAGCCCCCTACCCAGTCCGTGTAGGCTGATAAAACCACGGGTAAAGCAACTAGCTCACCGATCGCAATTTGTTGTAGTGCTGGCACTAACCCCGCCCTTAAAATCGAGCTTTTGCCGACTCCAGACGGACCTTGAATCACAATTAGCTTGTGGTCATTGCGGCTGAGTCTTTCAATCAGGCGATCGACATCTCGCTGCCGTCCGGAAGCAGAAATCTCCAAAGCAACATTCGCATCCTGCTGCGCTACTTCTCTTTGCGGTTGCAGGCGGCCCGCACCAATAAATGCGCGAAAGTTATACTGTTTTTCAATTCTCCGTTGCTCTTGCTTGATTTCAAACGCAGCTAGATACTCGCCTTGCCCGAAGTAACGCGATCGCAATTCTTGTAGTATATCAATGTAAAGTTGAGGATTATCTTGTGGATTGCTCTCTTGACGCGCTGTTTCCAAGCTAGTGACGGCATCCGATAACTGGCCGAGCTCATACTGCGATCGCGCTAATAATTGAAAATATAAACCTCTATATTGTCGCTGACCTTCAGTTGCCAACTCTAAGGTTTGTAAAGCCTTGAGGGCGTGTCGATTTGCCTCTGTCCAGTTGGAACGCGCCAGAGCAACTGCGGCAAAAAAGCCGTAATCTTGAGCGATTTGTAAGGAATTTCCGTAGGTTTCATGCAGCTTTAAAGACTTTTGCCCTAAAGACTCCAATTCGTCCCAGGCTTCCAAGCGCTGCAACACTTTTCCCAAATCATTAATAAACTTGGCAACTAAATCTAAACGTTGTGCTTGCTCAAATACCTCAATGCATTCTTCAAAAGCATTTCTTGCTTGCTCCAAATTCTGGTAATTTTCTCCCAGGCGTCGCTCAGCTTGGCGTACATAGCACTGCCCAATGAGAAACAGCAACACTCCTTGCCTTTCCAAATTATGAGTTTGCTGCCAAAAAGTAAGACTCTGTTTATACAGTTCCAGTGCCTCATCAATCCCGCCACTAGCATAGTCATCTCGACCCAAAACCAATTGCAGACTTGCTTCCAACTCCGGTTCCAGTCTCTGTCCACAATGTTGCAAGTCTTTCCAGGCAGATTCTAATTCAGCCCGACGACTGGGAACCAAAGCTAAATCAATTGTTGATTTCTCAATATATTCACCCGAACCCGGATTTAGAATTTTGGCAAATGTATTATTCGCTTCTTCCTGAAGAGTTTGGATTAAAACTTCTGGCTCACATTCAAATTGAATAGGTATGGCTGCCCAACTATTAAAATCGGGGGCTAACCGCATCAGTTTATGATGGACTTTATCCGTTACCCACAAGACCAACGGAAATTGGATGTTTTTACGAAATTCATCCCTCACTTGATTGGTGGCAATCAACAATTCATCCAGATGAATTACTGACTCCAAGCCTAATACCATCAACGCTAGAGGTTGTTCACTCTGTAGTTCTGTTTGAATCGCTGTATAGAGAGTCTTTGCCGATTTGGGTAAAACTAGCTCTCGAAATGATAATGGTGTATTGCTATAAGGTTCTACGCATTGTTCTCGTAATTTTTGCAGCAAGTCCTCTCGCAAGCGGCTGTAATTGCAGCGGACTACAATCAGCGAAAACCGTCCCTGAGCAAAAGCGATCGCTCGTGCTAGTGTTGAGAGCGATCGCTCATTGTAACGGGTGAGATCTTTCGGTTGTTGCGAGTTTCCCATAAACTAGAGCCGGAGACAGAAGTCCCTGAAGATGAAGAGTTGGTATTAGTAAAAGGACTTAAACAGAGCTTCTATCTGTAAGGTAGATAACGTCCACGTTCTCACTATAGATAGAGGATTCACTAAATTTTGTGTAAGTCCTGAGTAATGAACCACTAAGTAGATAGGTGTAAAAAATTAACCGCAGATTTGCAGGGACAGGTTTAGTCAAAATGCTTACTATGTAGCAGCTTTATAACGGCAAAACCCACCTTATCCATCTGCATTTATTTATGCCCACCTACTTAGTTTAAAAAATAACAAATATCAAGCTAATCCTAGATGCCCCTTATTCCTTTCTCTTTATTGTCACCCCATCAAATTGAGTGGTGACAAAAAGTTAGCTCTCTAAACTTCTACAGATTTCTTAGACCTTCATGCATGAAGCTCCAGAAACAGATTGCCCTGCAAATTAGCTTATGTCTTTGACCCCCTCTAACGCTAGAGGGAGAGAAAAGTATTTCTGCCACATTGCACTAGTCAATTTTAATGTGCCAATGTCAAGAACGGCATAAGCTGATACATGATTACAACTGCCAAGATTTAAATTGTTCCGTTTCCGCTAGAACCGGATTGAGCCAAAACCAACGGCCTTGGCGATCGGGATATTCAAAAACATACAAGCTACGCAACAAAGTTTGATATTCTACCTCTCCTTTCACATGTTGTTGTTGCACCACTTGCCGCAGCAACTCCCACTCCTGCTCGTCAATTTGTCGCAGTAGGATATCTCGGAACTCTTGAATGACATCTTCTAAACAGTCCCGTGATAAAGGTGGATTTTCTGTCTGAAGGCAACGGTAAAGCAGTCCTAACAATTGTCGAACATGACCGCCACTGATACGGCACAATCGATCTAGGGTTTCAGGACTATCAAAAACTTCTGGTATTCGGGCAAGGCGCTGCTGTTCGTCAAGCTTTGGGAAAGCTCTCGCTAGAACCATTTGTCGCAACTTGGCCATCCCCTCCTCATAATCACTGCCATCTCGTAGCCGCACAGGTACCATTGGCAGTACCTTGGGAGGAATTCCACCCCCCAAGCGCATTTGTAGCGTCTGACCTTCGTTAGAGAAGATTAGAGTTAGGGGAATGGTATAAACCAGATGACAATTCAGTTTGCTTAACTGTTCGCCCCGATCTACGAATAAATATTCGGCTTGGGGGCGTCCTGATGGCATCTGCCGGACATCCACCCGATCCAAGTTATCGATAATCACCACCAGCCCCTTTTTCCCACGTTCTTGCAACTTTGCGATCGCTCGTCCCAGGACTTCTTCATTAATCGATTGCAAAATGCCGTTCGTCCTGGGTTCTAGGTAATTCCTGATTCGCGTCCGCAGCTTCGGACTATCTTTTGCGGCTGCCGTAATTTTGGCAATGTTACCCGGTAAAGAAAACTCAACATTGGAAAACTCTATCGGTGTTTGCAAAACATCGGTAATGTCCTGAAACAAATTGGCGAAGTACCCTGGTTTTACCTTAATTTCAATGGCTTCCAAACTTTCGCTCACCCGACGAACAATCGTGAGCAGAATATCTGTAATATCCAAATCGCCCATATCCAAGTCTTCGTCAGACGCAAAATAGACGACGTGAAATCCCTGCTGCTCTAACTCTGCCTTCAGACGAGACAATTCCGTAGACTTGCCGCAGCCGATATGTCCGGTAAACAACTGACAACTCGGCTGGTTTAGCTGAGAGCGTAATAAAATCGTTCGCCCTACAGCCTCAATAATCTTGCCACCGCGCACCGAAGCAAAATCAATATAGTATTTCTGCTCCTCTGGATTCCCCATAGCCAAGGCTCGACTCGGCTCACAAGCATTAAAAAATTGGAGAAAATCTGCTACTTGCATTACCAATTACCCAAGGTATGACTTGACGTTACCTCTCACTTCAGCCATTCTACAAAGCAGAAAAATACTCTTATTTCAGTACTCACAAACACAGCCTGAAGTCGAATGACACTGGAATAAGCTAAATAAGATAGCTAAAAGCCTTGAAAATCCGTAGGGTGGGCACTGCCCACCATCGTTAAGTCGAATGTGCCGAACAGCATCAATCAGGTGTGCTGAACCAGGCTTGAGAGCGTATCGGAGAGAGCAGTTGAGATTAAGCATTGTGAAGCTTAGATAGAGAAAAAAACACTATGACACCTTCTGAACAGACAAACTCTAATATTTTAGATTTATTCACTAACTCGAACGGCAGCGTTTTTGATTTAGTTAATTATTGGGTCTGGTTACAAAAGCAAAATAGAACTATACCCGAATTAGACTCCTATCCTGACCAAGATAAAGTCACAACTCTACAGATTTTTAACTCTTTACTAACAAAATCTCTGGCAACTCACCCATTGACCTTAGCCGAATATCAACGAATTTTAGAGCAAGCTTTGGTTTTAATTGAACAAGTTTATGTTCACCGTTATCTCAAGAGTGCCCTTTATGCTGTCAATCCCATTGAAAAACTCAAGCTTATCCAGCGTTGTATAACTGCAAAATCTGAGCAGTGGTGTAGTCAGAATAATTTCCAACCAGCTAAGTTAGAATTCTGGTTTCATAGAAACATGATTTCGGTTTTCCGAGAACTGCGAGACCTTCATACTGTCTATATTCTCCCCACACCATTTCAAGATAAAACTGCCTTTTTGCCTTTTCAAATAGAAGAGTGTTTTAACGGACAAGATCAAAATAGCCGCCATTATATCGTTTCAAAATTTTTCAATATTCCTCCTAAAGTAACTAGATTTATTAATGTGAAAGATTTAAATCAAAAAGGATTGAGCTTAGAAGACTACCAGTTTTCAAATTTTGAAAAATTTTTCGCTCAGCTACAAGCACCGGAGTCACCCTTTAAACCAGGAGTTGTTCTTGTATCTTGGAATGGCATTCCTATCGAACAGGCTATAGAACTTAATGCAGAACGTCAGTCAGGGGGTAATGACGACGCTCGTCTTGCTCGTGGTATCGAGGCTATGACATTCCGCCCTTTATCTCTTACTTTACCTCCTGAAGAGAATTGGGTTGTCGTGCGATATAAGAAGAATTTAACGGACAACGAAATCAGAGAACGTAAGATACCTTGGCTCGTGTTAAGCCCTCGTGTAAAAGAAATGACTGTAAACCAATACTCGCAAGAAAATGAAGCATTGATTGCACTAGGAGTCGATGCGAAAACCGAAGAAAATCGAAATCTGAAGAAGAAATACTTTAGTAGTAAATCCGTTATAGGTCAACAAGAAAATGATATTTTTTATCCCGATGAAGAACTCAAGGAAAACTTTTATGGTTATAAAGTTAATAAAAAAGGTCTTAAAGATTCGGAAGGAGAGTTTGGTTATATTCGGCTTTTCAGCTTCATGCTGAACAAAGGAGTTACAGTCGATTCATTCGTAGAAGAGTTTCTTGGGGTTTTACAAACACTTAAGACTAAAAAGCTCATCATTGATGTACGGGGGAACGGAGGAGGTAGTATTTTAGCCAGCGAAAAAATTCTACAAAAATTGTCAATTTTATGCAGTAGACCTATCGAGAGGAAATTTAAGCCTGTAAAATTTCAATTTATTAGCACCCTTCTTATGCAGAAGATGTGTCAACAGAGGCATGAGCCAAATTTTCGCAAATGGTCAGAGTCTATTCAACAATCATTATATACAGGAGAACTCTATTCAAAAGGATTTTCTCTTGAGCTTGAATCCGACTCTTACACAAAAGTCTCTGGAATGATAAATTCTGATCTAGAAAAAATAAAAGATTTAGTACTCATAATCGATGCCCTGTGTTATAGCGCAACAGACATCTTTGCTGCAGGTTTTCAGGATAATGAGCTTGGGAAAATTCTGGGAACGAATAACAAGACAGGTGGAGGAGGTGCTAATGTTTGGACGCATGGATTTTTGCAACGCTCCTTCCCTCCCGATTCCAATTCACCGTTTATGTTATTGCCAAAAAAAGCATCCTTTCTTGTGGCTGTACGGCGAGCAATCCGGTCAACGGGAAATAAGCTTGACGACCCAATTGAAGATTTAGGTATAGATTTAGACGTAGATGCAAAATCCAATCAAACTCAGCGATATTATATGCAACGGGAAGATATTTTAACGGGAGAGCAGTCTCAAGGGAAAGATAGAACTTTTATTCAACGAAACCAGTCTATGATTGCTCATGCCATTCAGTTACTCAACTAGTGCAATATGACAGAACGCAGGAGGCAGCAGGGGAGAAAGCGTCTACAGTAAGCTTTTTAACCTTTCTAACTAGTGGGTTATTTCCGTCGCGCTGTGCTACCCTCCCATGTGCTGTTCGCGCACAACAAAGGATGGAAATCAACCTCTCCTGAATGCTAAGTTCTATTTTCCTAAAAGAGTCACTATTCTTGTCGTTTCTCTGGCGGTGATATCAAAACTTCTTTGATAGCATCGTAAGCCGGTTTGGGACGATACGATTCATCGAAAATTAGGGGGGCCTCCACCTCGCCAGTTACATTAGCAATCCACGTATAACGGTCTGTAAATCCCCACATCAGCATTGCCGTACACTTCTTTGCACGTAGACATACCTGAAACAGATCTTTATATGCTTGAGCTTGCTTTGCTAATCGCTCTTCTCGACTGCCTTGTCCATCCTGAATCTTCATATCCAACTCGGTGAACTGCATATCTAAACCTAGTTGGTTGAAGCGTTCAAAGTTTTTTGTCAGGGAATCTAAATTAGGTAAATAACTCAATCCCAAATGACCTTGGATGCCTACCCCATCAATGGGTACGCCTCGCTGTACTAACTGTGAAACTAAATTATAAACCCCATCTGATTTGTGATTGATTTCCTCTATCATGTAGTCCCCGTAGAAGAGCTTGGCTTGGGGATCTGCTTCATGGGCCCAACGAAAAGCCATATCTACATATTCTGGTCCAATGCTCCGCAACCAAATGGTGTCTCGCAAGGAACCATCTCGATTAATTGCTTCGTTCACAACATCCCACACAGGGATTTGACCCCGATAGCGACCCATTACGGTGTAAATGTGTTCTCGTAAAATCGCAATCATTTGATCACGATTAAAGTTGCCTTTATCAATCCACTTAGGAATTGAATAATGCCAAACTAAGGGATGACCCCGCACTTGCATTTTATGTTCTTTAGCAAACTCGACTAAAGCATCAATTTGGGTAAAATCATATTCTCCTGGCGTCGGATGCACGACCTCAAATTTCCAAGCATTTTCAGGGATTAAAACGCTAAATTCGCGTGCCAGAACTGCTCGATAATTCGGATCGTTTTTGAAAGGAGCAGTATCTACTGCCGTACCAATGCCAATTCCTCGTTGCTGTGCTAAGGAACGCAGAGAATCCCCAGAGGTTTCGACTGCCACTGTAGGTGAAGAAGTTGGATTGGATAGCGTACTCCTCACCCCAAGCAAAATGAAAATGGGTACTAATAGAAAAACCGCTAAAGCTAAGATTAGACGAGACTTCATAAAAGCTTTAATGTTTTAATTTTTGAGTTTTGAATTAAGAGTTGAGTTGAATCTCGCTCTTTTCTAACTTACCTAACTCAAAACTCAAAAGGTTCTAGGTTTTACCTACGGTATAAATTGGTTGACTCTCTTTAAGAGTGATACTCTGCTCGCTAGCGGTTTATTGACGTTAGCGAGCTACAGGCTAGTCGTCTGAAATATGAATCATTCAGAATTGACTTTTATCTAGGGGTTTTATCCTTCATCCCCTCAAGATAGCCGATGATATTTCTATTTGGAGAAATTGTACTCTCCTGCTAATGAGGAGAATAACATTTTCTAGATTACATCCTGCTTAGTTCACCTTATTCAAAGGTGTTTAGGAATTCGCTGCTGCTTCCCGCGCTGCCGCAGCTTCGTCCGGGTGAATCCCTAATCGAGTGAGATTGACACGACCTTTGCTGTCAATTTCCCGCACTTTGACAATGACTTCGTCCCCAACAGAAACTTCATCCTCTACCTTTCCAACTCGATAGTCAGCGAGTTGAGAGATGTGAATCATTCCTTCTTTACCAGGAAGTAATTCGACAAAAGCACCAATGGGAATAATCCGAGTGACGCGACCAGCATAGACATCCCCTTCATTCAGTTTGCGGGTCATGCCTTGAATGATGCTAACAGCCCTTTTCGCCTTTTCCCCTTCAATGGCAGAAACCGTAACTGTACCATCGTCTTCAATATCCACCTTGGCACCGGTTTGTTCGGTAATGCTCTTAATCGTCTTACCACCCGGCCCGATGACCATACCAATCTGGTCTGGATCGATTTTGATGGTAAGCAGGCGAGGCGCAAAGGGAGACAGTTCTGTACGAGGTTTGTCAAGGGTCTGTAACATTTTTTCAAGGATATGTAGCCGCGCTGGTCGAGCTTGCTCGATCGCTTTAGCAATGGTATCCATGGATAGACCGGTGATTTTCATATCCATTTGCAAAGCCGTGACACCCGTATCGGTACCTGCGACTTTGAAGTCCATATCCCCCAAAAAGTCTTCAATCCCCTGAATATCGGTGAGAATGCGGATTTCATCCCCTTCTTTAATCAAACCCATTGCCGCACCACTAACCGGCTTAGTAATGGGGACACCGGCATCCATTAAAGCGAGAGTAGACCCGCATACCGAACCCATCGAGGTGGAACCATTGGAGGAAAGTACTTCCGATACAACCCGGAGAACGTAGGGAAATTCCTCTTGAGGTGGCAATACAGGAACAATGGCACGTTCGGCTAAAGCACCGTGACCAATTTCGCGACGACCTGGCGATCGCAACGGCTTGGTTTCTCCGACGGAGAAGGGCGGGAAGTTATAATGATGTAGGTAACGCTTCTCTTCTTCAGGGTTCAGGTCATCTAAGGTTTGAGCATCCCCAGGCGTCCCTAAAGTTGCCGTAGATAAGACTTGAGTCAGACCCCGATTGAACACAGCACTGCCATGAACTCGCCGGGGGAGTAGACCCACGTGGCAAGACACGGGGCGAACTTCATCGAGTTTGCGACCATCAACCCGAACGCCTTCTTCCACAATTTGACGGCGCATCAACTCTTTGGTCAAGTCTTTGAAAATCTTACTTACCGCTTTGTCCTCTTCTGCGGCAGCCACTTTTAGGGGGTCATCTTCTGGCAGTTCAGCTAGTGCTGTCAGGATGGAATTTTCCTTAATTTCGTCTAAGGCTGCATCCCGACTGTTTTTGTCTAGGTCAAACTGCGACAGGACACTTTTAATTTTATCGCTGGTGCGATCGCGAATAAAATCGACCAAGATGGAAGCTTCCTGCGGCGGTTCCTCAAAAACGAGTTCAATGCCCAACTCTTGCATCAAATCTCGTTGAGCTTTAATCAAGTCCCGAACGGCTTCGTAACCAAAGTCAATCGCCTCAATAATATCTTGCTCTGGCAGTTGGTTGGCTCCAGCCTCTACCATGATCACACCATCGGGAGAACCGGCAACCACCAAGTCCAGGTCTCCTGATTCAATCTCTTTATAGGTTGGGTTGATGATAAAGTCATCACCTACTAAACCCACACGTACCGCTGCCATCGGTCCGTAGAAAGGAATCCGGGCTTGTAATACAGCAATTGAAGCCCCTGTCACCGCCAAAACATCGGGTGGAACTTGTTCATCCATGGACAGGGTAGTTGCTACGATCTGAATATCATCTCGTAGCCAGCTGGGGAATAAGGGGCGCAAGGGACGGTCAATCAAACGACTAATCAGCGTCACCTTTTCTGGCGGCCGTCCTTCCCGTCGCAAAAAACCGCCGGGAATCCGACCGGCTGCGTATAATCTTTCCTCGTAGTCCACTAACAAGGGAAGAAAATCTATGCCGTCTCTGGCACCAGCACGCGTTGCTGTCACTAAAACCGCTGTATCTCCCGACTGAATCAGTACGGAACCTCCAGCCTGTGGGGCAAGCAAACCCGCCTTCAGTCGAATATCCCGTCCATCGAAGGATATTGACTTGTCTAACTCTACCATTGAGTACTTTGTCCTTCTCTATTCTGTTCTTTTCTATGTTGCAATCGTAGCACTTATGTACTTTTGCTGACTTAAGGGAGATACGCTTATTTAAGAGGTCAAAACCTAACAAACTAGATAATGAGAAGTCATTAATTAAAAAACTCAAAGATGCCAACGATAGGCTGATATCGTTCGCTTCGCTTTACTCATTTGGTACAAAATACAAAATTCTTTAAGCATGGCAATTTTACATGGCAGTTGGATACCAGACGGCACTACAGGTTATCTGTTCATTTGGGGAGAAACCTGGCGCACCAAGGCATCTTTAGACGCGGCATCTACTAATGGGGTATCCCTTCATCCCTTTGCAATGACGCAGGCAGAATTGACCTCTTTTTTGCATTTTCATGGTCTTACCCTCCATCAATTTATAGAGTCGTCTGAAGGTGCCCGTTCCAACCCTCAGAAAAATAAAGAGTCTCCTGGGCAACCCCAATGGCAGGCTAACGTTCTTGTCTTACCAACTCAAACGGCATCCAAACAAGCAGCATACCCAGTACTATCGACCCAAAGCCTATTAGAAGAGAGAGATACCTCTCCTCTAGAATTACAACGGTGGGAAGCCCAAGGTATAAAACTCAATCCATTAGCAACTGTCAAACTTCTACAAGCCTTACCTCTGAGTTCTTTTCAAGCCTCAGACACTTACGTGGGTGGAGACTTGCGTTTTTGGTCACAAGTGATGCGCTGGAGTTTAGACTTGCTCAGTCGGTCTAAGTTTTTACCAGGCGTGTATCGACAGCCTAATGGTGAAGTAGTGGCCCGTTGGCAACTTCTTCTCGACAGCGCGGTAGACCAAGCCCGTCTGGAAAAGTTTACCCAAGTCATGCCCTCTGCTTGCCGTGCTTATCTCAATCCAGTTGAAACTGGGAATGTTGAGAATTTAAATTCTGCTTCTAACCTACAACCTGAAAGCTTTCACGAGCCTCAGAAGTTACTCCTGTCATTCTTGAGTAGTGTTGTGGATACCCAGGTGCGTAGCTGGGTGGCAGCACAGCCCCTACCCTCAACAGAAACTCCTATACAGGAGTGGCTACAATCACTCTCTACCCCATCTGACCTTCTCGCAGCCCCAGGCGAAGCCGTTGAGCGACTGGAAACTGCTTTACAAACCTGGACAATACCGGTGCAGCAAAACCTTGTAGCATCAACGTCCCAAACATTGCGAAAAAATCTCTTTCGTACCTGTTTTGTCCTCAAACCCCCCGCATCAGGCGAAACGAATTGGCAATTGGAGTATGGCTTACAAGCGATTGATTCCCCTGAATTTTGGGTAGATGCTAAAACGATTTGGAGTGAACCTGTAGAGCAATTAGAGTATCAAGGACGAATTATAGAACAACCGCAAGAAACCTTTCTCAAAGGATTAGGGTTGGCTATCCGACTTTATCCTTTGATTGAACCCAGTTTGCATGAACCACGTCCAGCATTGTGTGAACTAACGCCAGTAGAGGTGTATGAGTTTATTAAGGCTAGTGCGTGGCGCTTACAAGACAGTGGATTGGGAATCATTCTGCCGCCCGGACTAGCACCGGGAGCAGGAGCCAATCGCCTGGGAATTAGTATTAGTGCCGAGGTGGCACAAACGAAAAAGAAAGAGCGTTTGGGATTGCAAAGCCTGCTGAATTTTAAGTGGGAACTGGCAATCGGAGATAAAACCATCTCGAAAAAAGAATTTGACCGCTTGATGGCACGGCAGTCTCCGCTTGTAGAAGTTGATGGCGAATGGATAGCCCTGCAACCTTCAGATGTCAAAGCCGCTCAAGCGCTCTTTTGTGCATCTCAAGACTTGATGACTCTGCGTGTTGAAGATGCGCTGCGCTTAAGTACTGGCGACACGACAACCTTGGCAAAACTGCCAGTCGTTCATTTTGAAGCATCCGGTGCGCTGCAAGAGTTAATTACCAATCTGACTGGTAATCAATCCGTTCAACTGATTGACATCCCAGAAAGTTTTCACGGCACGTTGCGTCCTTACCAAGTACGAGGCGTTAGCTGGTTGGCTTTTCTTGAACGTTGGGGCATGGGAGCTTGTTTAGCAGACGACATGGGCCTTGGTAAAACTCCACAGCTCATTGCTTTTTTGCTACATCTCAAAGAACAGGAGGCATTAGAAGAGCCGACACTTGTAGTTTGCCCAACCTCAGTGTTGGGAAACTGGGAACGGGAAGTGAAGAAGTTTGCTCCTTCGTTGAAAGCTGTCGTTCACCACGGGGATAAACGACTAAAAGGAAAGGCTTTTGCTAAAGCAGTTCAGGATAAGCAGTTAGTGATTACCAGTTACCCATTGGTTTATCGGGATGCTGCAACCCTTGAAGGGATTTCTTGGCGAGGCATTGTGTTAGATGAAGCTCAAAATGTTAAAAATACAGGTGCGAAGCAATCACAAGCTGTACGACAAATCCCAGCGGATTTTCGCATTGCCTTAACAGGAACTCCTGTAGAAAATCGCCTATCAGAATTGTGGTCAATTCTAGATTTCCTCAATCCAGGCTACTTGGGGAATCCACAATTTTTCCAACGCCGATTTGCTTTGCCGATTGAGAAATTTGGAGATAGAGACTCCTTACAAACTTTGCGATCGCTCGTGCAGCCCTTCATCCTCAGACGGGTGAAAACGGACAAAGACATTATCCAAGATTTACCTGAAAAACAGGAAATGAATGTCTTTTGCGGTCTTTCCGCCGAACAGGCATCATTGTATCAAAAATTGGTCGATGAGTCTTTGGTAGAAATTGAATCTGCTGAAGGGATTCAACGTCGTGGGTTGATTTTGACACTACTATTAAGACTCAAGCAAGTCTGCAACCATCCGGCGCATTTCTTGAAGGAAAAAGCTTTAGAATCAGCTAAGCGATCGGGTAAATTATTACGTTTACAGGAAATGATCGAAGAAGCGATTTCTGAAGGCGATCGCGCATTAATTTTTACTCAATTTGCTGAGTGGGGTAAACTCCTCCAACCCTATCTCAAAGAAAAGTTAGGATGGGAAACGTTGTTCTTATATGGCGCAACGAAAAAACAGCAACGAGAGGACATGGTTGACCGCTTCCAAAATGACCCAGATGGGCCGCGCATTTTAATTCTGTCTCTGAAAGCAGGAGGAACAGGACTAAACTTAACACGAGCTAATCACGTCTTCCATGTTGACCGATGGTGGAACCCAGCCGTGGAAAATCAAGCAACTGACCGTGCCTTTCGCATTGGTCAAACCCGGAATGTCCAGGTGCATAAATTCGTTTGTACTGGCACACTAGAAGAACGCATCAACGACATTATTGAAAGCAAGAAACAACTTGCTGAGCAAACGGTAGGTGCAGGTGAAGAATGGCTCACTGAAATGGATACCGACCAGTTGCGATCGCTTTTACTTCTTGACCGCAATGCTGTAATTGATGAAGAGTAATCCTTATCAGTAGTTCTTAGTTCTATCAATAACTCCTGACCAATGACTCATGATTCATAACTAATACCCATGACCAAAAACTAAAAAAAGCTCAAATCCCGGACTTTTAGAGGTTGGGACAATCCAAAATCCAAAATCCAAAATCTAAAATCGAATGACCAACTACGAAATTGAAAGCCTTCCTTGGTGGGTGCAGCAATGGAATGATTTACTCAATTCCTATCGCTTCAAAAAGCGTTTAGAGAGAGCTAGAAATTATGCTAGAGAGGGCAACGTCCTCAGTATTGAGTTTAAAGGCTCGAAAGTGTTAGCCAAAGTTCAGGGAACCGCCCCAGAACCTTATGATGTTTCCCTCTCCATCGACCCTTTTACGGAGGAAGACTGGAACTATGTGGTGGAGACAATGGCAACCGAAGCCATTTACTCGGCTCAGCTATTGGCAGGTGAAATGCCACACAATATTGAAAAAGTTTTTACGAGCAATGGGTTGAGCTTGTTTCCATTTACCTTATCGGATATTCATTCGCGATGTAGCTGCCCTGACCCTAAAAATCCATGTAAGCATATCGGTGCAGTTTATTATCAACTGGGCGATCGCTTTAGTGAAGACCCCTTCGTCTTATTCCAGTTACGGGGACGAACCAAAGAACAAATCCTCAATGACTTGCGTCGTTTGCGGAGTACGGGAACCGGTAAACTGGAGCCGAGTCCACAGGCATCACCCGCTCAATCCTCAGAAGACAAGCACACAGAAACCATCCCCAATCCACAAATCCCGCTCAAATTGGAGCAATTTTGGCAGTATGGTGAGCCACTTGATTCCTCCTTGGTGGTGATTGCACCCTCAGACAATCGCACCATTCTCGATGTCTTGGGAACTGTCCCCTTGGCTTCGACAGACGCACCCTTAGTAAAACAGTATCTAGACAGGGTTTATCAAACCGTTAGTCAGCAAGCTGTGATGTCAGCGCTCAATCGGGAGGAGTGAGTGCCTTAAACTATCCCTAGAGGACTAGCTTGTACTTTGGTGTTTTCTAAGACTTGGTATGCCGATGACATCTATCAAACGTCGCTACCCAAATTCAGCGAATACAACGTTAATGCAAAGACTAGTTAGAGAACAATAAGGTTTGACAGCCATTTGAGGTATGATTTTTCACTTGTTACAGCTACCCGTTAAAAGTTTGATTCGCCATCTGGGGACGCGTCTAATTGCCCGCTGCTTGTTGGGTTTAGTCGTAACATTGAGTTGCTTGCTGCTGTTAGGGACTCCATCGGCTTTGGCTAAGTTAAATGATGACAAGTTCGATGGAAACATTTTTGTGCTATATGCGGGCAATGGTTCTCTGGTACCGTCCCGTGTATCTTTAGCAGAATCGATGAAGCGAGAGAAGCCAGCCATCTTGGTGTTCTACGTTGATGACAGCAGTGATTGTAAGCAATATTCTACCGTTGTCTCCCAGTTACAGGCTTTTTACGGCCGAGCTGCCACTATCATTCCTGTTAGCATTGATAGTCTGGCACTGAAGTCTGAGTATGAACCGACAGAACCGGGCTACTATTACAAAGGTTTAGTGCCTCAAACAGTAGTAATTGACCAGAAGGGTAAGGTGGTGCTAGACGAGACAGGTCAATTGCCGTATGAGCGGGTGGATGATGTGCTTCGGGAAGTGTTTGACTTACTGCCCCGTTCCCAATCTGTGGAGTTGAAGCGGCGGACATTCAACGAAATAAATACGGAATTAGTGGAAAGTGAACATTGAAATAGACGTTGACTAGGGTTGTCAGGGTTTGGGTTATCGATGGAGATTTAACTGTCCAAAGCATTAATTCAGGAATCTTTGACAATTCGAGTCAATAACTCATCCAAAATTCACACCTAGCCAATGCGAAGGGTTAGGTTACCGCGTTAATCTGTGTGTAAGTTCAATGTTTATTGGATGTGCTGATGTCAGAGGTCTACAGCACGGAAGAGCTAATCAAAATCCTGGCACAAGAGCGTCGCGCCTGTATGAATGGAGAGCGTCTCAATTTAGCCGCTTCCGCATCTGGCAACCCTTTGATTGACCAATTTCTCAACCCCGATGGCATTCAAAAGTTTAGCGCTTATCGAGATTTCAAAGACGCTGTGCATCGCTATCAGCGGCAACATCAAGTCTCAGGCATTGTTTGGCGACAAATAACGCTCAAAGCGAAAACTCTGCGCTATCCCGTAGTTGATGATCAGCTTGTGGCGCTCTCGAGTGACTTGGAAATCCTCAAGCTAGCTAAGGTCTCTATTCTGGAGTTTTGGAAAAGTGTGACACAAGATATGGACTTGTATTTAGGCCTTCACAGTAGCAAAGACTATCGACAGATTATATCTGAAGAAGTCGAAGCGATCGCTCGTAGTACCCAATGGGCAAGTCTCCATCAGTACGGTAACGCAACGTTTTTGGAACTCATCTTGCAGCTAGGTTGGGGCAAGCCAGAAGAAGCATCTTATAAACGAGGATGGCCAACATCGGGCAGCGAGTACATTCATGCTGTAAATCCAGGCAAATATCCAATTTGTTGAGCTTGTAGGTAGAGGGCGTAGTCAGGTGATTCGAGTCACTTGAGGAGGCGCTAAGGTAGAGGAGTCAGAAAGTAGCTTTTCTGTTTCCCAAGGGGTTAGGTTAGTGTCAATGTAGCAATCCCGTTGGTCGAGATTTCTTTGGAAGAATCACGTACCGCATCGATAAGCAGGAGAGACGAGGAATCACAGGAGCAAGAACATATGCACGAAAACAACGCGGAACAGTTTCTCGATCAACAAAAAGCCAGAGAGGAGTCTGGTTTTACCACTGAATTAACCAAGCTCGGCAATCAAGCGGTAAAAATGGGGCTGATTTCCGGGCATGGTTATCATGGGGGGAAATATGAAATTTTGTTTAATGGTCAGTTTTTTCTCTTAACACCTGAAGAAGCCCATTCTTATCTGAAAGATTTGCTGAAACAGCATCAGAGATAAAGGCATGGCAGGAATAAGGAAAACCTGATGCCTTTTCTGTATTGGTAAGCTGTTGCGAATAAACGTTGCCCTGAATCGGGTGAGAATAAAAAAGTGAAAGGCTTGATTGATCTACCCTAGCCTCTTTCTCTTTCCCCCTTTCCTTTTCCCCGTTCCTGACAAGGGTACAACTTATAAGCGAGGGCAGCTTACCATCTTGCCTGCGGCCCAGCCCAGACTTGGTTCACGATTTGACCGTAAACAATCGGTTCATCTTCAACGGCAGGCATTGTGTTGCCATTAAGATCAACCGACCAAATCGGCCAGTGTTCATTGCCGATTTCTCCAGCACGAAAGAGAATTTGATCGGGATGGGTTTGGCTCCAACCCATTAACACCGCGTAATCGTAGGACACGCCATGAGGGGCTAGGGTAGCAGGCCCATTTCGCCTTCGATCCCAAATCACCGCGTAATCTGAAGCCTCGGAACTACTAAACATCCCTTCAAACTGCCTTGCTAAGAGGCGATCGCTAGATTTGTTCCAAGAAATCGGTATTAAAATAGCGATCGTCCCAGGCATTTCAGCATCTTGATTGCTAAATAGCGGATTATCTGCTAGGGGAGAAGATGCCGTAATCGTCCGCAAATCCCCAGTTTCTAAATTTTCGACGAACATCACGCTGGTGACGCGGCTGAGGTAGAGTTCTGGCTTTCCCTCCATCTGAAGGCGACTGTATGCTGCATACTGACCATTGGGAGAAATAAGAGGCTGACTGCGATAGTACCGTACCCCAGAACTGTGGCTAGCACTCAATTCTGCATGAGTCGCTAACACCCAATTCCAAGGAATGGGATGGGGACTATTGAGGGGGTCAATTTGCACTCCTGGTTGAGTCATGTCTGGGGCTATGGCTTCAGGCACTTCATGGGTAAAACG
>CBKWLJ010000055.1:0-27140 GCA_966675205.1 uncultured bacterium | reverse complement strand
TTGCTTAATATTTTACCCGAGCCGATCGCCAAGCAGCTCAAACAAAACCCCGGAGCAATCGCTGAACAATTCAATGAAGTGACGATTATGTTTGCCGACATCGTCGGGTTTACACCCCTATCAGCTCGCTTAAAACCGATTGAACTGGTAAACTTACTCAATCAGATTTTTTCCACCTTCGACAAGCTGGCGGAGCAATTAAGATTAGAAAAAATCAAAACCATTGGCGATGCCTATATGGTAGCGGCTGGACTGCCCATTCCCAGAGACGATCATGCCGAAGCGATCGCACAGATGGCACTGGCCATGCAAGCTGCCGTTGAGCGCTTCCGAACCGAACTCGGTGAGGACATTCAAATCCGCATTGGCATTAATACAGGCATTGTCGTTGCTGGAGTCATTGGCACGAACAAGTTTATCTATGACTTGTGGGGAGATGCCGTCAATGTTGCCTCGCGCATGGAATCTTCTGGTCAACCGGGAAGCATTCAGGTAACAAAAGCCACCTATGAACGACTCAAGGATAAATATGTATTCCTGCAGCGAGGAGTCATTAAAGTGAAAGGAAAGGGCGAAATGGAGACCTATTGGCTAGTTGGCTCCACAAAAAATTAGGAGTAGCGTTCAGCTTGGCGGTTGAAATATATCGTTGGCGAATTGATGAGAGGTCTAACCCCTTACGCCTCCAAACCTCCAATTGTTCCCACTGTAGGGGCAGGCCTTGTGCCTGTCCTCCCTGTTGATCGGCCATCCACGTTAATCGGCCATCCACATTGATCGGCCATCCACAAGGGATGCCCCTACAATTTCCGGGTTTCGGGTATGACTCCCCATGAATTCGCCAACCACATCTTGGCAATCGCCAGAGCTAGGTTTACGAGGGCAAAGGCTTAGACGCTTTGAGCAAAGAGGTTTAGCCTTCTGCAAATAAAGTGCATAAGTGGAAGTAGCGGTAGAGATATATCCGTATACACCAGACTCACAGAAGTGTTTCTCTACTCCGCCTTGAAACAATTGCTAATTCAGAGGCTTCTACAATCAAACCTTCAAGGCAAACATTTTTAATCCACTGTGCATCAGGAACAGCCGCCAATGATAACCCAAGTACCTCACTTCGACACAGCTCTCAGCTTCAATTACACTTTGACTCCTACTCCAGAAGGTTGGCAACTTACCGTTTGGGAAGAGGCTGAGGTGACAGAGCAAAGGGTTTGTCCATTCTTATGGAAGTTCAGAGTGGAACTGTCTACTCTTACTCAAGCGCAATCCACGCTAGAAGCTATCCTGGCAGATGAACACAAAGCAAGAGAGTTCCGGGAGAAAAAGAAAAAAAGCCGAAAAAATTCAGAGAGTTTATGAGGCAGATTAAAGCGCAGAATTCCCTCTTGTTCAAGCGTTAATCTATTTCTCCTTCTAAACGTTGTCGTTGACTAATTTCTGCCTGTAATTGCACCTTGGTCTGCTGCAATTGTTCCTTCGTTTTCCTGAGTTGTTCAGTCAGTTTAGCAACTTCTAATTTCAATCGCTCGTTTTCTTGTTGCAGGAGTGCTTCTGATTGCTGTTGCTCAATGTTGTCATGGAAAACGAGAACAGCACCTAAAATTTTCCCCCGCTCGTTTTTAATGGGTGCAGCACTATCATTAATGGGAATTGCAGTACCATCTTTGGCAATCAAAAGAGTGTGATTTTCTAACCCTACAATTAGTCCCTCTTGTAAGGCGATCCTTACTGGATTTTCGACAATTGCTCCTGTCTTTTCATTAATGGTTCTGAAAACTCGGTTCAAATCATTTCCGATGACCTCATCTAAACTCCAACGAGTAAGTGCTTCAGCAACGGGATTCATAAAGGTGACTAATCCTTGAGCATCAGTGGTAATCACCGCATCCCCGATACTTTTGAGCGTTGTTGCTAACCACTGCTCTCTTTCTCTTAATTCCTGCTCCATTTGATGCTTGTAGAGAGCAACTTCAATGGTTGTTGCTAAATCTCTAGCTTCAAAAGGTTTGAGAATGTAGCCGTAAGGCTCCGTGAGTTTTGCTCGATTGAGTGTTTCTTCGTTGGTGTAAGCAGTCAGATATACAATAGGGATTTGGAAACGGCTGCGAATTTGAGCTGCTGCTTCAATACCATCAACACTTCCTTCTAGTTTAATATCCATCAAAACGAGGTCAGGATTCATTTGGTCTGCTGCTGCGATCGCTTCTTCTCCCGAAGAAACACTAGCGACAATACTATATCCCAGCCCTTCCAATCTCCTTTGGATATTTAGGGCAACAATGCCTTCATCTTCAACAATTAACAGTTTGGCTCTCACAATCCTTACTTCAGGCTCTTCAACTGTGAATTTTCGGAAAATTGAATCTGAAATTTACTCCCCCGGCTTTGGTCTATTTCGAGGTTTCCTTTTAATTGTTTGACCAGTACATTAACTAACTGAAGCCCTAGCGATTTCACTTTATTTAAGTCACATTCTATAGGGAAACCGACACCATTGTCTTCTACAATCATGGTATAGGTATTATTGCCTTCAGAACGAATAACCATTCTAATGATTCCCGAACGATTATTAGGAAATGCATACTTAAGAGCGTTAGAAACTAACTCATTGATAATTAAACCACAAGGAATCGCCATTTCGATATTAAAATTGACTTCATCAATATCGAGTTCCAATTTAACGTTTCCTGAATTTAATTCATAAGCCTTAAATAAAAAATTAGTTAAACTTTCAGTATACTCAGCAAAGTTTATTCTAGCAAAATTTTTAGATTGATACAATTTTTCATGAACTAGAGCCATGGACTTAACTCTGTTTTGGCTTTCTCGGAATACCTCCAACATCGCTTGCTCCTCGAGTTGTTGCGATTGCAAATCGAGCAAGCTGGAAATTACTTGTAAATTATTTTTAACTCGATGATGAATTTCTTGTAATAAAACTTCTTTTTCTCGCAATGAAGCTTGGATTTGCGCTTCTGCCAACTTCCGCTCGGTAATATCAATCCCAACAGAAACGGCTAAAGAGTTTTGATGGTATTTCTGAGCAGCAATTAAGTAATGCCGGGTTAAACCGTTGACTTTTGCATCAACGACATGATGCCCCGTTGCCGCAGAATCAGCCAGAAAATTAGCCATAAATTGAGTAAATTCAGGGCTATTTTTCAAAAAACTTAAGTCTTGACCGACAAAGGTTTCTGGAGATAAGTTAAATGTGTCAGCCATGTGCTGGTTAACACCTAGATATTTTCCTTCTGAATTAATCCAACAAACAAACCCAGGCATGGCGTCTAAAACAGCTCGGAGTTGTGCTTTTGTCTGTTGTAGTTCTGATTCCATCGCTTCTAGGGTATTAGCATCTGTTACAACGGTAAAACTCCCTTGGGATAAAATAGTATTGGGATAAAGATTAATCAGAGCTTGAGTTAATTCCCCTTGGAACTTAAGTGCTTTTTGGGCTTTCTGGAGTTCCGCTCTTTCTTGATTTAAAAGTGTATACGCTTCCTGGACTTTTGCAGATTGCTCAGGTTCCCATTTTTGAAGTTGAGTATTCTGTAAATTAGATGTATGCGGCTGGCTGACAGCATCGCTTTCAAGAATTGCGATCGCATATTGAGGCAAACCATTAATATCCCCTACAGCATTAACTGATAAATTTACCCCAATTAGACCGTTGTTTTTACAATAACAACGATATTTTCCAGCAAAAAAAAGCTGCTCTCTTGATAGCAGCTTCTGGAGATATTCAAAAATTAACGACCGATCATCTAGCTCATAAAAATCGAAAAAATATTTTTTTTGCAATTCCTCTACTGCATATCCCAATAGAATCTGAAAGGCAGCATTACTTTGAACAATCTTGCCTTCTCGATTAATGAGCGCAGCACTAGCTGGAGAAAACTCTAATAAAGCTTGGAACTGTTGTTCAATATTCCATTTTAATTCGTTCATAACACACTAATTGTGAAAGCGATAAAACCTTAAAGTTTATTTTTGCCCCCAAAAACCGGAGCCTTTCCAGGTGAGTAAATGTAAACTGAAGCTGGGGGAGAGAAGTTTACTATTTTTGAGTGTCGCTTGGTATGAGAGTATTTCTACAAAAATGGGATGCTCACAAAAAAGTACTGGGAATAGGAATCAGAGTCGTCAAAATTCATTCAAAAAATCATGTTCTTTGCTTTTAAACCTATGCTAGCTTGAAGAAATTGCTAGATCTTAGGAGTGCCTCTCATCATGCTGCATCACCCAAAAAAGCACTGGACTCCCTCCCACTGGGCTAGCTGGAAACCTTTCGGTCTTGGCGAACAATATCCCAATAACTACTGGGAAGTTTTTCGAGCCATTTGGCTCAATCGTGATCAGTTCACGTATGCTTGGGATATTCTCAACAAAGGGGTGTGTGATGGTTGCGCCTTAGGCACAACCGGAATGAGTGATTGGACAGTTGAAGGCATCCATGTGTGCAACGTTAGACTACGTTTGCTGCGGATGAATACGATGCCAGAGCTGGCGTCCCAAGTGTTGCAGGATGCTTCTAATTTAGCAGAGAAAAACAGTGCCGAGTTGCGTGACTTGGGGCGACTTCCTTACCCGATGCTGCGTCAACGGGGGGAAAAAGGCTTTCGCCAAGTAAGCTGGGATCAGGCAATGGAGGTGATTACGGCTAAGATGCGCGCCTCCACACCCAACCGACTCAGTTTTTACCTGACTAGTCGAGGTACGGTTAACGAAACTTACTACGCTGCTCAAAAAGCAGTACGGGCAATGGGTACAAATAACGTTGATAACGCTGCCCGCATCTGCCATTCGCCTAGCACTGCCGGACTCAAAACGGCACTAGGAGTAGCAGCAACGACTTGTTCTTATAAAGACTGGATTGGCACAGATTTACTCGTTTTTATTGGCTCCAATGTAGCGAACAACCAGCCCGTTACGGTGAAATACCTGCACTGGGCAAAAAAAGCAGGAACTCGGATTGTCGTGATTAACACTTACCGAGAACCCGGAATGGAGCGCTACTGGGTGCCCTCAATTGTGGAAAGTGCCCTATTTGGCACCAAGTTTGCGGAAGATTTTTTCTTGGTGAACATGGGCGGAGATATGGCCTTTTTAAATGGCACGCTCAAGCATATGATCGCTAACGATTGGGTCGATCAATCATTTATCGATCGCTATACTACTGGCTTTGAGGAACTAAAAGCCGCACTAAATGCCCAGTCTTGGGAAGAACTAGAGCGCATTTCCGGGGCAACCCAAGAAGAGATGTACACCTTTGCCGAAATGGTTGGCAAAGCGCACAAAGCTGTATTGGTTTGGAGTATGGGCATTACCCAGCACGAGTGCGGCGAGGACAATGTGCGAGCAATTATCAACCTGGCTTTGACAAAAGGGTTTGTCGGCAGAGAAGGATGTGGGTTGATGCCCATTCGAGGGCATTCTGGCGTACAGGGGGGTGCCGAGATGGGATGCTACACCACTGCCTTTCCCGGTGGTAAACCAATTACCGCAGAAAATGCACATCAGTTGAGCCAAAAATGGGGCTTTGAAGTCCCCACTTCCAACGGGTTAACCGCATCGGAAATGATTGATGCGGCCTATGAGGGGAAACTGGATGTGTTATTTTCAGTCGGCGGTAATTTCCTAGAAGTTCTGCCGGAACCGGATTATGTCGAGGAAGCTTTAAAGCGCGTGCCTTTGCGGGTACACATGGATATTGTGCTATCAACACAGATGTTGGTTGAACCCGCAGACACCGTAGTACTACTCCCTGCCACTACACGGTATGAAGTACCCGGAGGCGTTACAGAAACCAGCACGGAACGACGAGTAATTTTTAGTCCCGAAATTCCTGGCCCTCGCATTGGTGAGGCACGTCCAGAATGGGACGTATTTATGGAACTCGCTAGACGGGTGCGTCCTGATTTAGCGGATAAGCTGCATTTTGAGAGTACAGCCGCAATTCGCCAAGAAATTGCCCAAGTTATTCCTCAGTATGCAGGAATTCAGCACTTAAAGGAAGCCGGGGATCAGTTTCAATACGGGGGTTCCCATTTGTGCTTTGGCTGGAACTTCCCCACACCCGATGGGAAGGCTCATTTTTCGACCTTATCTCCTCCTCAAAAAGATGTACCAGAGGGATATTTCCTAGTGGCAACGCGCCGAGGGAAGCAGTTTAACAGTATGGTGCAAGAACGCAAAGATGCGATTACTGGGGCGGTACGCGAAGCAGTGTTGATCAGTCGCGTGGATGCCGAGAAGTTGGGGTTAAAGGAAGGTGATGCTGTAATTCTCAAAAACGAATTGGGTGAATTCAAGGGAAGAGTCTATTTAGCACCGATTAAACCAGGGAATTTGCAAGTACATTGGCCGGAAGGAAATGTGTTGTTAGATCCCAAAAAGCGATCGCCAGAAGTTGGAATTCCCGACTACAATGCCCTGGTACATCTAAAAAAACTCCCCTCACACTAAAAGATGAACCATTTTCCCCAATTCATAATTCATAATTCATAATTCATAATTCACTCCGTCCAGTCAACTGAACAACTCCTGTAGTCAGTTGAACCAAATTAACTGGCTTAGCAATATGCATTTGAAATCCAGCAGAGAGGGCCTGTGTCCGATCCTCCTCTCTAGCATAGGCGGTTAGGGCGATGGCAGGAATTCGCCCTTGTTCTGCATCCAGTGCCCTGACTTTGCGAATCAGAGCATACCCATCTTCATAAGGCATCCCAATATCACTGATGAGCAAATCCGGTTTTAGGCGTTCCAACGTTTTCAGGGCTTCAGCCGAGGACGCCACTGCCGTAACCTGAGCATCATACTGTATCAGGAGTGTAGCAATTAACTCGCGAGCATCTATCTCATCATCAACCAGCAGAATATGTAAACCCTTCAGGGATGGAGGTTGCTCCAACAGCACTTCACCCGTATTGGTGAGATTGATCTGTTCTACACTACTGGTATCTTCAACTTTTGGCAGTGGTAGCTCAATTGTGAACGTTGCCCCTTGTCCCTCTCCTAAACTGTAAGCTTGAACACTGCCACCTTGTAGTTCTACCAAGTGACGGACAATCGCTAACCCTAGTCCTAATCCACCATGAATTCTGGTTGTGGTACTATTGCCCTGTTGGAAGCGATCGAAAACATAGGGCAAAAAATCAGCCGGAATGCCCTGGCCGGTGTCGCTAACGACAATTTGGACTTGGGAATTAAGTCGCTCTAATCGAACTTCTACGCTCCCGCCTGGGGGGGTAAACTTAATGGCGTTTGAGAGTAAATTCCAGACAACTTGTTGCAATCGATCAGGATCGCCTATAACGGCTTCTATAGAATAATCGAAGACACTTTGCAGACGAATGTTCTTCGCATTAACGGCTGGGCGTACTGTATCAATTGCCGCTTCGATAACGGATATCAGTTGAACGGGGCGGACGTTAAGACGCAGCTTTCCCGTAATAATACGGGAGATATCGAGCAAATCTTCAATCAGGTGTGCCTGTCCTCTAGCGTTACGCTCAATGATTTCCAAGGCACGAGTTGTGGTTGCGGCATCGCAATTCCATCGACTGCGAAGCATTTGTGCCCAGCCGAGTATCGCATTGAGAGGGGTACGTAGCTCATGAGACAAGATGGATAGAAATTCATCCTTCATGCGATTGGCGATTTCCGCTTGGGTGCGGGCCGCTTTCTCCCTCGCCAGAAGTTGTTCTCGTTCTTCCTCGACTTGCTTGCGTTCTGTGATGTCTTCGGCAATACCAGCCAGACGATAGACGATTCCCGATTCATTTTTAATCGGAAATTCACGTCCCCAAATCCAACGGATGGAGCCATCGGGTTGCACGATACGATACTCTTCGTTAAAGTCGATGATTCCGGGTTGGCGGCTTTTGAACGCAGCAATCACACGCTCTTGATCTTCTGGATAGATTGATTCTATCCAGATTGCAGGGTTTTGGTATAACCTCTCACAAGAATACCCCCAAATCCTTTCATAGGCTGGACTGATATAAAGGATGTTCTGTGCATCAGGGGAGTTGATCCAGAAAACTTCCTGTATATTTTCTGCCAGTTGGCGAAATTGTTCCTCACTCTCTCTTAGAGACTGCTCAGTTCGTTTGCGTTCAATGATTTCCTGTTGCAGTTGTTCATTGACTTGGGTAAGTTCAGCCGTTCGTGCTTCTACTAATTTCTCAAGCTGGTTGCGGTAAATTTTCAATTCTTCTTCTGCACGCTTGCGTCCGGTAATGTCCCGTTGTACAGAGATCCAGTGAGTGTACCTACCGCTTTCATCAGCTACGGGTACAATACTGAGTTCGACCCAAAATTCAGAACCATCTTTACGATAGTTCATGAGTTCCGCTAACACCGGCTCCCCTGCTTCTAATGCGGCTCGAATTTTGTCAAGTATGGCGCGATCCGTTTTTGGCCCTTTTAAAATTCGGGGGGTTTTTCCTATAATTTCTTCCTGGCTATAACCCGTCATCCGAGTAAAAGCTTCGTTCGTATAAAGAATTCTTGGGCCTGGTTCATCAATAGGTTGAGCCTCAGTAATGATGACAGCATCATTGGCGTTGATTACTACCGACTCCAAAAGCCGCAGTTGTGCCTCTACTTTTAAACGTTCGGTAATTTGGGCTTGGAGTTCTTGATTTGCTGCTTCTAATTGTGAAGGACTGGGCAATGCTAAGGCCTGAGGCACTAATGGCACCAGTTGTCCGGCGGTGAACAGAGAAACTGCTGCTGTTCCAGCTTTAATTAATCCCGATAACCAGTAAGTAGGATGCCAAAGCGTCCACACTGCCATCAGGTGGGTTGTGCCGCAAGCAATAATAAATGATGCAAACAGTAGAAAAATCCAGTTGAACGGTAAATCTTTCCGCTTCTGGACAAAATAGAACAAGGTAATCGGAATTGAATAATAGGCTAGGGCGATTAGCGCGTCGGATAGCAGATGTAACCAAACTAATTGAGTCTTCCAGAGGTAACAGTGACCATGAGGAATAAATGGACTCGACGTAAAAAGATTTTTCAAAAATTCCTGCATATAATTTCTGGCTTATTGCCATCTGTGAGCAATTCTTATCAAAGAAAAGACTTTCTATATTGGCTTAATTAGGAAGGTTGTGTAAATAACCTGTAGCTTGATATATAATGTTAAGCATTTTATCTTTTGGGAAGGATTAGCTAAAAGCTTTATAGCATAAGACCCAAGTGAAAACAGAACACAAGCCTTGCACGGGTTCACGGATAGATGAAGCCTTTGGGAAGCAAAACGAAAGCTCAAATCTGGATGGTGGAGAATGGGAAAATGCGATCGCGCTGTGATCAGTTAGCGACAGAAGAGCCCTTAGAAATTCGTTTAGTCTCTCCCCAAAAGACTGTTGCCGTCACCATGCGAACACCAGGAGCAGATTTTGAACTGGCAGCAGGGTTTCTCTACACTGAAGGAGTGGTAAAGAGCCGAAAAGATATTCAGCGCATCAGCTATTGTATAGATCCCAATATAGAGGGTGAGCAGCGCTTTAACATTGTTAATGTGGAACTCCTAGAAGGGCTAAGTGTGGATTTACAGCCCTTAGAACGTCACTTTTTGACCACAAGTGCTTGTGGAGTTTGTGGAAAAGCTAGCCTAGAAGCACTGCGCTCTCGGCAATGTCCTGTCATTTCCAAAGAACCTGTAGTTCCAGCCAAGATTATATATAGTCTCACTGAACAGTTGCAAAACGCTCAACGAATCTTTTCTAGAACTGGGGGGTTACACGCAGCAGCATTATTTGATGCACAAGGACAGTTGCTGTCAGTGCGAGAAGATGTGGGGCGTCACAATGCTTTAGATAAGTTAATTGGTTGGGCCGTACTGAGTGGCGAGTTACCCTTAAGTCGCCATATTGTGATGGTGAGTGGACGCTCTAGCTTTGAAATTGTGCAAAAGTGCTTGGCAGCAGGAGTACCCATTGTCTGTGCGGTTTCAGCTCCTAGCAGCTTAGCCGTTGCCCTAGCAAGGGAGTTTAACATTACCCTGGTGGGTTTTTTGCGAGGGGAACGGTTTAATGTGTATTCCGGGAAGGAACGCATTGGCATTGAGGAGGTTTAACCCATGTCCTATGGCAATTCTCATCTACCCAAAAGCCTGCAAAAAACTCAGCCGTTCACTAGAATTAACAATTGTCTCGCGCCACAATCGGCAGTAAACCACTTGAAGGAGCAAAGGCTCGATGAATGAACTGGAGGAACGCCTGCATCTTTTAGTTACAGAAGCCTGTAAGCATCGAGCGGGAAGTGCTCAACGTCAAAAAAACCTAACTCGGATTATTCGCCTGGTTTCCCCCAAGCTGTGGCGAGAAAATACTCCTTACTATCAAGATGCCTTGCAACTGACGTGGGTATATTTTTGTCAGAACATCTGTGCAGGAATCGAAAATACAGGTGCACCTTATAACGCCGAACGTGGCAGTATTATCACTTGGTTAAATTTCTACCTGAAGCGGCGGCTCCAAGATTTCTACATAGAATCCAAAAAAGCTCCCAAGAAGCCAGTGCTAGAGGATGGGAGTGACACGCTTGACCCCATTGAAAATTATCCAGCTAACCCCGACGTTCCTCCCCTTTTAGACGAAGTCAGACAATGGGTTGAAGCTGATGTAGATGGGGAATTAAGCAGTATTCACATTAACAATCGACCCGATATTACCGCCCAAGTTTTAATCCTGCGACGCTTGCCTCCAGAAACAAGCTGGAAAGATCTTGCAGCAGAATTTAATCTTACGATTTCAACATTGAGCAGTTTTTATCAACGGCAATGTTTACCTCGGTTGCGTAAATTTGGAGAAACTGAGGGATATCTATAGTGAAGGGTGTTGCACCAAAACACACTTCCCTTGCCAGGAGTTGTCAGTCAACCCAAAAATAGATTCACCAGACACTAGGAATTATGCTATGTCTTACTCCACCAATGAACTCGACGATTTTGCATTAGCACTGCCGATTACCCAAGCGGCACGCCGGATTGCTCAACAGTTTGCGAACGAGCAACCTACACTGGAAAAAGCTGAGCAAGTTCGGTTAAATACTTTAGCCGTGTATGCGGTTCATGACTACTTGCAAATGATGGGTGTTCCCACCAATCTCGCCGCTAGCGATAGTTGGAATCCTATCACGCGCCTGTGTTCTGATGTAGCAGATTTAGAAGTGACGGGAATAGGTCGCTTGGAATGTCGTCCTCAGCGCCTGCACCAGGAGACTTGCCATATTCCCGCAGAAGTTTGGTTCGATCGCATTGGCTATGTGGTTGTTCAGATCGATGAATCCTCGCTTGAGGCAACGCTGTTGGGATTTATGCAACAAGTAACAACAGAGGAATTACCCATTAGGCAGCTACAACCAATTGAAGATGTGATCGATTGCTTGCACCAACCTGTTGAATCGGTTGCGGTTGCGACAACTCCAAAGAGCAACTTGAGTCAATGGCTGCTTAACGTGTTTGAAACAGGTTGGCAAACGGTTGAAAGTTTATTAACTCCATCCGAACCCGACTTGGCGTTTAGTTTTCGGAGTGCGCCGGATTTAGCGATCGCCGATTTTGAACCTTCCCCTGAGGGTATCCGACGGGCCAAACTCATTGATTTGGGAATGCAGCTAGCCGGTTATCCGGTTGCTTTAGTGGTTGAACTCCAACCCGAATCGGACAACAAAACTCACATTCTCCTCCAAATTCATCCCACAGGTGAGCAAGTTTATCTTCCCCCAATGCTTCAGCTTATTGTATTGGATGAATCTGGATTAGTCTTTCTAGAAGCCCAAGCTAGGAGTGCAGATAACTACATTCAACTGCAATTTAGCGGTCTTCCTGGGGAAAAGTTTAGTGTCAAAGTTGCTCTTGGGGATGCCAGTGTCATCGAAGATTTTACAATCTAACTCCTCTCTCCTCTGAGCGCTCAGTAGCAGGAGAAACTGGCAACGCTGGGGGTATCTTCACTGAATTTCTTTTTCCCCATTGCCCTATCTTTCCCATCCACCTCTGCAACATTTCCGGGACAATTCCCATCATAAATGTATTACTTCCTCTCCGATTGGGAGCAATTCCCTGATTAGTCTGGAGGCAAGTAGAAAGGACAAATGTTGTTGGCTAGAAATCCGTTGAAATTTATGAAACTTTGTAAAGGTTTAGTCTATTTTAAACTCAATGCTGCTATGCCCAACTACCGTAGAATTGCATCCCTACAAGACACTGGGAGCTAGAACAGCTTAGAACCCACAGCAGAATTATTTTTATTATTCATTGGTGCAATGCCCTTAACGTTATCTGGAGCAGCAGTTATGGGTAAATTAGTCGTCCTCAAGCTAGGGGAAGGTGGTTTTAAACAAGGATTTGCCGTCACATTACAAATTGGAGATGACGAGCATCATCCCTGTTTGGAAACTATTGGCAAACTACCACCTATCCCAGAAATTCCCCAATACTACACTGCTTGGGCGACCAATTATCGCCGCTTGGGATTGCGTTCACGCTTGGAAGCGTCTGCTGCTCAAGTCACCAATGTGTCCAAAATTGAGAGTTGCTGCAATGCGGCCCGAGTTTTGCGCGATCGCTTAAATGATTGGCTGATCTGCGAACCTTTTCGCCCAATCCGAGAAAAATTACTCGAACAGCTATCTCCTTGGGATGAAATCCGTCTGATTGTTCAAACAGAAAACATTTGGTTGCGACGACTGCCTTGGCATCTATGGGAATTTTGCGATCGCTATCCCAAAGCCGAAATTGCCATTGGTTCGCCCATTTTTGAACGAGTCAAACAAATTACCTCTCCTCACTCCAAGGTCAGGATTTTAGCAATTCTCGGTAACAGTACAGGAATTAATATTCAAGCGGATCGGCTTTTACTCGAACAATTACCTAACGCCGAAGTCCACTTTTTAGTAGAACCACAGCGCCACGAACTCAATGATGAACTGTGGAATCAAGGTTGGGATATTCTCTTTTTTGCCGGACACAGTTCCAGTCATATTAACGGTGAAATAGGGCGAATCCACCTCAACCAAACTGATAGTTTAACAATTGATCAATTGAGATTTGCAGTTAAAAAATCTGTTGAACAAGGCTTAAAAATCGCAATTTTCAATTCTTGTGATGGCTTGGGATTAGCCCGAAATTTAGAAGATTTGCAAATTCCGCAAACGATTGTGATGCGGGAACCTGTACCCGATCTCGTCTCCCAAGAGTTTTTGAAGTACTTTTTAACGGCCTTTTCTAGGGGAGAGTCCTTTTATCTGGCTGTGCGAGAAGCCAGAGAACGATTGCAAGGATTGGAAGATCAATTTCCTTGCGCCACTTGGTTACCGATGATTTTTCAAAATCTTGCCGTTTGGCCCCCAACTTGGCAAGAACTGTATGGTGGCAGCAACTTCCGCAATATACAGCAAGAAGTGATGCTCCCGGTGGCGCAGGAGTCAGCGCCTGTCATCACTCAACCCACCGATTTTATCTCTTCTGAATCTGAAAAAACTGCGTCAAGCCCTTCACCTCAATCTCAAAAATCCCGGTGTCCCCTGCGAATGGTATTCCTCCTCAGTATGGTGATCACCTCTCTGGTGCTGGGAATTCGACGCATAGGACTCCTGCAAGCGTTGGAGTTGCAGGCATTCGATCGCCTGATGCAAAGCCGACCGGCTGAACCCCCAGATCCGCGCCTGTTAGTGGTAACAGTAACAGAAGAGGATATTCAAGCCCAAAAAAACGAACCAAGACGCGGCTCACTTTCTGATCGTTCCCTGTGGCGACTCTTGGAAAAATTAGAATCTTATCAACCTCGTGTGATTGGTTTGGATATCTATCGAGATTTTCCTGTAGAAGCGAAGTATACAGAGTTAGCAGAACATCTCAAAAAAAGCGATCGCTTTATTGCTGTATGCAAAGCCAGTGCCAACACCAATGAATCGGGTATTGCACCGCCTCCAGAAGTCCCACCAACCAACTTGGGTTTTAGTGATGTGGTTCCCGATGCAAGTAACATTATCCGGCGTCATCTCTTAGCTTTGACGCCCTCTGCGACCTCTCCTTGTACTCCCTACTATGGTCTGAGTACTCAGTTGGCATTTCGCTACTTGGCAGCAGAAAACATCGTGCCTCAAATTACTCCAGAGGGATTTTTGCAACTCGGTAAAGTCGTTTTTAAGCCTTTGGACGCTCGTAGTAGCGGCTACCAGGGGATTGATGCTTGGGGTCATCAAGTACTGCTAAATTATCGCTTTCACCGCTCTCCTGAAGATTTTGCCAGACAAGTCACTCTCACTCAAGTCCTGAACGGACAGCTCAATGCCAATGCCGTTAAAGACCGGATTGTTCTGATTGGCGTCACAGCCCCTAGCGCTAAGGATTATTTTTTCACCCCCTACTCTCAAAAAATCCCTGGAGTGGTCGTTCAAGCCCAGATGACTAGTCAAATTCTCAGTGCGGTTCTGGATGGACGTCCCCTTTTACAGGTATGGCCGAAGTGGAGTGAAGCTTTGTGGATTTGGGGGTGGTCGCTCTTAGGCGGTCTGTTGGCTTGGTACTTTCAACGCTGGCAACGCTGGCTAATGGGAGCAGCAGCGATCGCGATTTTGTACGTGTTTTGTTTAGAACTTTTCATCCGAGGGCGTTGGGTGCCCCTTGTTCCAACCACCTTGGTACTTGTGTCTACCAGTGGCAGCATTGTTGCCTACAGCATCTTACCCAAACGACGCTTAACTTCTACACTAATTCTTGAATCATGATTTATAAAACATTCTTTCAACTCCAAAAAACGATACCTATTGCTGTTACGGTTTTAGGAATTTGTACGAGTCTTCTTTTGCCAGCGCAAGCAATATCCATTGATAGGCAGTTTCGTTCAATTGTAGTAGCTGGGGAAGCAGGGGGAGAAACAGTTCGCTCTTTGAATGAAACTCGTGATCATACGGGTCTACTAGAGCCATTTTCATCTGCGTTCCGTATTGCTCAACGACAACGACCTAATCGGGATGCTTCCCGTCCTCAGCAAAATACAACCCGTCAAGCACAGATTCCCATCCCAAAAGACCGGGGCGCACCCGGTCAACGGGAAGGTGCGGGAACCCGTAGCCCACTTTTATTCAGTGAGAAGCGTCTCACTGCCTTAGTACCCGTTATTCAACCGAAGACGGCACCCAAAAGTCCCCATCCAGCCTTAGCGAACCTACTTCCTGGCTCAGTCTTGGGCTTAACTTTTTCCGACCATCCCACCTTTTGGTTTTATTTCCCTTATGCTCTAACACCCACACGCCCTGTTGAATTTGTGCTGCAAGATGAAAACGGCGAACAAGTCTATCAAACCTTGTTATCGGAGTCGGCCACTACACCGGGTGTAGTTGGCTTCCAGTTGCCTGCCACAGCCCCCTCTTTGGAACTCAACAAGCGGTATAACTGGTACTTGATGGTTTATTTGGATGCCGAACAGTCCGCGGAAGACGCAATTTATGTGTCTGGATGGGTAGAACGGGTCGCACTGAACCCATCACTAGCAAAGAATTTAGAGCAAGCCACTCCGAAAGAGTTAGTCGCCCTCTATGAAAAAGCTGGCATTTGGCACGAGGCTATTACCACTCTAGCCCAACAACGTCAACAAAATCCTCAGGATGCTACCTTGAAGCAGGAGTGGGAGAAACTGATGCGATCGATTCAGTTAGAGACACTGACCTCAGAACCGATTACTTCTATGCTTTCACCTAAACCCTGATTAAAGGGAACGGGGAACGGGCAACTCCTTAACAGGGTAGGCTTGAGAGGGGAATTTAAACCCCCACCCCAGCGAACCACTCCTTGAGTGGACGCTTCCAACTCCCAAGGGATTGGGGAAATTAAGAGGCGATTTCGGGAACTGTTCGTTCTGACGCTATGCACGCTCGAAGAGAGCGAGAGCTATCACTATTTCCCGTTCCCTGTTCCCTGTTCCCTTTTCGGTGATATGAAGTTGCGTTCGTACTTAGTACTTTCTTGGAAAGCGGTGTAGTGTCTATTCGTCCTGGTGGTGTTGTATCCAGCTTCCTGCTAGGTTAACGGTAAACTTCTACACTCTCTTTTAAATCATGATTGACAAACAGTTTTTCTCACTACAAAGAACAATTGCTATGTCTTTAGCTATGCTGGGAGTCTCCAACAGTCCTGTGTTGCCAGCCAAGGCTGTATCCATCCCAGCCCCAATTGTCTCTTCGGCAGTCGCCCAGGCAAAGCCTCATACCGAGTTGCGTTTAAACATACTAGTTGAGACAGACACGGGGACACGGGGACGCGGGGACACGGAGAAAATGAATGTGCTATGGATGGACACAACTGCGTATCAAAAGCTCTCTGGATACAGCTTTTCGCTAGCGAGCCTTGATGCTAAGCAACTCAATCCAACTAGGTCTTTCTTGTTCAAAGAAAGAACTGTTCAAATGCAGGGAAAATGGACAGAGCAAGGAGTATCCCGTTTAGGACAAACCACAACCCGCCAAGCTCAGAACCCACCCCCACCCAAAGATAGAGGCGCACCGGGTCAACGGGAAGGTGGGGCAAGTCGTAATGGGGATCATTGTCCATCAACCAGCAATCGTCTCACCGCCTTGGTGCCAATTATTCAACCCTCTATAGCGAAAAACCAGCATCCAGCCCTTGCAAACCTTCTTTCTGGGTCGGTTTTGGGCTTAACTGTTGCTGAGCATCCCACTTTCTGGTTCTTTGTTCCTTATTCCTTCACGTCCAAACGCCCGGTTGAGTTTGTATTACTTGATGACGCAGGCAAAGAAGTCTACACCACGTTGTTATCGGAGTCGGCCACTACACCGGGTGTAGTTGGCTTCCAGTTACCTGCCACGGCACCTCCTTTAAAGGTTAATCAGCGATATAACTGGTACTTAACTGTTTATTGCAATGCACAACAGTCTCCTGAAGAAGCAGTTTATGTTTCCGGGTGGGTAGAACGGGTGGCGCTGAATTCATCACTGAAACAGAAGTTAGAGCAAGCCACCCCTCAAGAGTTGGTGGCTCTGTATCAAGGAGCTGGAATTTGGCATGAATCGATAACCGCACTAGCGCAACGGCGTCGCCAAAATCCTCAGGATGCGACCTTGAAGCAGGAGTGGGAGAAACTAATGCAATCCATTCAGTTAGAGGCACTCGCTTCACAACCGATTACCTCTATGCTTTCTCCAAAAAATTAAAAATTTGAATTCGGAAGCCAGGAATTGACGTTCAGATGAGGATTTCAACCCCATTTGAACGTGAACGATCTGAGAGGGCAGAAACTCTAACCCATCTTTAATTCCGAATTCCGAATTAAAAATTCCGAATTCTATCTTGCCCCTGCGAGTCAAAATCGAAATCCCAAAAGATTCCAGTAATTTAAAAAGGATACAAAGCCTAACGCGGCCAGCGTAATGAAAGAATAGTGAACTCGCTTAATGGCTGACCAGTATTGATTTTCCCAAGCCAAAAATGTAAACACAAGCAACCCCAGTGTCAATCCCGTAGTTATCGGTGGAATCAACAGCAGAACCAACGCAGCCGGAGGCACTCCAAAGAAAAACTCCCAAAAATCAGTACTGAGTACAACTAAACCTAAACCCATTAAAAAAATCAAATTCAAGGCACTCACTAAAACTGCCAAGAATTGTGCCAAACGATCCATTTTTGAAGTTTTAACTGACAGCTTCCGGGTACGGCGAATCAACCCACTAATTGACCTCACTACACAGGCTGAGAAGAACACTACTACACAAAATACCACCAGTTTCACCTGAAAATCTTTGGTTTCATACCATGCCAACTTTTCCAAGGCAGCAAAGGCTGAATCCCCAAGGAACATATAAGTAATGCGCCCTTGTTTGTCCTGCCGAAATGTCATGGAGGTATCGGATTCTAGGGTGCGAAAAAATAGTGGTTCCACCTCCACCGATTTGTTTTCTCGCACGTAAATTGACAAAATACCGTCCTTACCCGCTATAACCGGAACTTCCGGCGCTTCTCCAAAAACTGCCGCCAGCTTTTCCAGGGTGTGATGAGGGTAGCTATTGTAGCGATAAGTGCCGCCCAGCTTTTGAATGAGTTGTTGAGAACTAGGGCGAAGTTGGGAGGGTGGGGCGGGTTTCTCTTTGACTGGATAGTAGTGCTCGATAAACTTGTTGATCAGTTCATCGTTTAAACGTGTTGGATTATTGTTACAGGTAACTATAATGCCCAAGTTCTCATCGGGGAGTAAAGCTAGCTTGCTGGTATATCCATTCTGGCGACCGTTGTGTAAAATTACCAGCTTATTGTTGATTAAATCCTCGTAGAAGCCGTAACCCGAGCCAATCATGCTGGGATGATGCGTAAACTGTCGGCGCTGCATTTCCTTTGCCGTAGCTTCGTTCAAGATTCTTGCTGTGCCGTAACGACCATTTTGTAACTGGGCGATCGCAAAATGTGCGATATCTGTAACGGTTGCCATCATACCGTTGCCTGGAGCAGTATTGCTAAAGGCAAACGGTCGTCGCGAATAGGTGCCCTTTTTATACTTGTAGCCCACCGCTAAATCAGATGCTAGTTGAGGGGGAAGCGTCTGAAAGAAGGTGCTGCGACGCATATCTAGAGGCTGTAAGATATTTTGCTCGATGTATTGGGCAAAGGGAACTCCGGAAATCTCCTCGACTAAATAGCCTGCTAGATTCATCCCCACGTCGCTGTAGAGAAACACTTCACCCGGAGGCAGGATGCGCGGTGGTAGGCGTTTAGCAAGAAAATCACCCAACGGTGTCATCTCGGATGCGCGGCGGGCAAAAGCTCCCATACCCCATCCTGAGTCGAAACCATCGGTATGTGTCAGCAGATTGGCAATCGTAACGGGTTTGGGGTAGGTGTTCTTGACTTGAAAGCGCTTGAGATACTTGTTGACATCATCATCCAATTTGAGTTTGCCTTGCTCGACGAGTTGCAATACGGCTGTAGTCGTGAACAGCTTAGAGATGGAACCCACGCGAAACAGCGTTTTGTCGGGAACGACAGGTATTTTCTTTTCTAAGTCGGCATAACCGTAGCCTTTGGAGAAAAAGATTTTACCGTCTTTAACCAGAGCAACTGCTGCACCAGGAACGTGTTGTTTAACCATCTCGTTGGCAAAAAAGTCGTCTAGAAAAGCTTCTAATTCTTGTGGATCGGTTGGGTTTTGCGGCGATGTCGGTAACTCTTGGGCGAAACCAGGCGCTGCCCAGAGAAACCCAATCAAGATTACTCCAACTAAAACAGCGAAAAGCTTTCGCAGAGCATTCTGTACGAGAGCATCTGCGGCGTTGCGAATCGCAAGGTTCATAGTATGTAAGTTGCTAATGGTGGATAGAGTCCCTTATGAATTCTGTTTGCACCCGCAAATTTTTTCGATCTTAGACTGTTCCCCATCCATGTAAGCAAAATTCAAGCCCATGAAACATGCATAAGCTAAGCATTTTGGCTATTTTTGTTGTCTTTAATTCACAATCAATCCAGTTGGCTTCCCCTGCTTAAACGGGTTAATTATTTTTGCCAGCCTGGTCTAGTTAATCTAAAGAACATTGTCGCTGTAATGCGTGATGCAACAAGGTTTGATATTCTTGTTCGCTAACGCTTTGAGCACCGAAGCGAGCGAGGTGAGGATTCATCATTTGAGCATCAAAGAGAATGAATTCTCGCGATCGCAAATGCTCCACTAACTTTACCATTGCCACCTTTGAGCCATCGGGAATTCGATAAAACATCGATTCGCCAATAAACACTCCGCCAATGGTAATTCCTAAAATTCCACCTGCTAATTGGTCGCCTTGCCAGGTTTCAAAACTATACGCCCAACCCGTTTTATATAGCGCCCAGTAAATTTCTTGAAGTTCGGGGGCAATCCAGGTCGTGTCTCGGTCAGCGCAACCTGCAACGACTGCTTTAAAATCTCGATTGATGGCAATGCTAAAACGCTCTTGATTTAAGATCCGACGCAACGATTTGGGATAACGAAATCGCTCATTGAGGGGAATGATTGTTCGTTGGCGACTCGTATACCACCCAATAGCGCCAGTTTCATCGGCCATCAAGAAGTAGCCTTGGGCATACCCCTGGATGAGGGAAGGAATGTCAAATGCCATAATGGGTCATTAGTGAGTAGTCATCAGCATGAAGGAATGATTCGAGTCAATAGTCACTTAAGAAACATGATGATCAAAAATTCGTAATTGATAATTTGTAATTAACGTGTAGACGGAGACTTAAAACCCACCTACAGGTGAAAGATCTTTCTCTTTCAGGTTGGGGGCTTTAACCCTTCTTGAATTACGAATTACGTAGCTTGCTCGCCGCGAGCGCGAGTATTAATAATTACGAATTGTCGGTGCTAATAACTGACGAAGTGCTTGCTCAAGGAGCTTGCTGTCCCACTGAGGATCGATTTGCCAGTGACACCTACAATAATGTCAAGACAATCGTCATTCATCTAGACTAATGGCTGAACCAATCCCACCGATTACACTCCCACCTACCCAAAATCCCAGGGAAGAAGGAACATGGCTAAAACAGGCTCTTGTTCACTGGCTTGATCACGAATTTCTCCCAGAGCCGGTTAATCAGAAGATTGCTGAAAGAGCCTCCCAAATCTTTGTCCGCCAGCGTATGGAAGGTGAGAATGATTTGGGAGCGCTAGTGATTGCGATTATAACGGAGATGCAGGCGTTCGACTTTCGAGAGAGCTTTTACAGTGAGTTTGCGATCGCTAATGCGGTCAGTGACTTACTGCTACAAAGTCTAGGCATTGACCGATGCTGTGGGCAATAGGGGTTGAAGGTTGGAAGGTTGAAGGTTGGACAGTTAAAAAGTTATAACTCTTTAACTTGCAACTTCTAACTTGTTAACCTGCAACCTTTAACTTGTTAACCTGCAACTCGTTAACCTGCAACCTTTAACTTGTTAACTTACCAGCTAGATTTAACAACCCCTGGAAGTAAGCCCTTGTGTGCCCACTCTCGCAGTACGTGGCGAGATAGACCAAAGTCCCGGTAGTAACCGCGAGGACGCCCAGTAACCCAGCAACGGTTGTGTACACGACTGGGCGCACTGTTGCGCGGTAATTGTTGTAGCTTCCGGTGAACCTCTAATTTTTCCATCTGAGAGGTAGCATTGTCAAACTCCTCTTTGAGCTCAGCTCGCTTCTGAGCGTATTTATCAACTAGTTTTTTGCGCTTTTTTTCGCGCTCCACCATGCTCTTTTTAGCCATGAATCCTTTACGTCTTCTTAATTCCTAAATACAGGCACTATTTTCTATTGTATCTGATGCTTTACTTAGTTTTAGGCACAGAGACCGATGATTTTACCATACCTGCTGCGATCGGTGTGAGTGCAGAAACTTTCGCACTAGGGCATAGATCAGCAAGAACACAAGCTTCGCACTGGGGATTCCGTGCCTGACAAATGGCTCGACCGTGATAAACCAAGCGAATTGACCAATTTTCCCATTCAAGTTGGGGCAAAAGCCTCATCAAATCGCGCTCAATGCGGATGGGATCGGTGTGTTCAGTCAAACCTAGTCGCTGGCTGAGGCGCTTAACGTGAGTGTCAACTGTCACCCCCTGATGAATATCATAGGCATGAGCCAAAACTACATTGGCGGTTTTACGGGCAACTCCAGGTAACTTCAACAGTTCTTCCATGCGCTTAGGAACCTCTCCGCCAAACTCTGCCATAATCATGCGGCAAGCACCTTGAATGTTTTTCGCCTTGTTGCGATAGAAACCAGTAGAGCGGATAATGGTTTCGATTTCTTCCACATTAGCGGCAGCCAAAGTAGCAGCATCGGGAAACCTGCGGAATAACTCAGGGGTTACCTGATTAACCCGTTCATCGGTGCATTGGGCTGAGAGGATGGTTGCGACTAGTAACTGTACAGGGGTTTCATAGTTCAGTGTGCAGGGGGCTTCGGGATAAAGTCGCTTGAGGCGAATCAAAATCTCTATCGCTCGCTGCTCCTTAGCAGCCCATTTCCGGGTAATACTCATAAGCGATCGCGAATTTTTTTCGAGCAGTAGCTTTTTAATTGTGACAAATGCTGCGATCGCAAAGAAGGTTATGCAGGAGCTTGCTGAAGTTCAATCCAAAAGCGACTCCCCCTACCCACTTCCGACTCTACGCCAACTTTACCGCCCATGCGTTCTATTCCCTTACGGACGATGGCTAAACCCATACCTGTCCCTGGATACACTTCAATCCCGTGCAAGCGCTCAAAAACTTGGAAAATTCGCTCCTGATAAGGAAGTGCAATCCCGATACCGTTATCTTCTACCCACAAACGCACCCAATCATTATGCTTTTGACTGTGTATCCGCACCTGAGGCTGAACTCCGGGAGCTATAAATTTGATGGCATTGCTCACTAAATTCGCCACGACCTGAACTAAGGTGATGTAGTGTCCTGTGACTTCTAAAAGAGGTTGTTCAACTGTTACTTGAGCTTGTTGCTCTTGAATCAGTCTTTCTAATTGAGTGAGTGCTTCCCTCACAATTGAAGTTAGGTTGATGGGTTGGAGTGCTAAATCAACACGACTCAGACGGCTGTAAGACAATAAATCCTGAATTAGGGCATCCATTCGTTCAGATGCACTTAAAATGCGATTTGTCAAGTCTTGACCGACTGAATTGAGTTGGTTGGCGTGTTCTTGTAATAGAATTTGAGAAAATCCCTGCAAGGCGCGTAGAGGTTCGCGCAAATCGTGGGAAATTGAGTCGGTAAAGGTTTCTAGCGCGTTGTTGGCTTCCTGAAGCTCTTGAGTTCTGCTGCTGACGAGTTCTTCAAGGTGTTCGGTGTAGCGCTGCAATTCTTGATGTAGATGCGCTTGTTGAATGGCAATTGCTAATTGATTTGCTACCTCATGAGCAATTTCTCGATCTTCCTCGGTTAATGCATCCGGTTGCATCGCTCCCAAATTAAGAGAACCGAGTAACCGCCCTTGAGCCATTAAAGGCACGTTGATGAGAAAGCAAATTCCTTGAGCAAAAAGTTGTTGGAGAAGCGGATAAGGTTTGGGATGCCCAGATAAGTCTTCGATCGCAATTATTTGACCTTGTTGTAACCGTTCAATCTCCCCAAAATCTTGCAAGAGGAGGTGTTCTCCCGCATTAAAGCCAACATAGCCACTCGACTGGGCCGCTAATACAGTGGCTTGCTGACGCTCAAAGTTAAATAAAGTGATATTGAGCAGCGGACAAGGAATGAGTTGGTGAACACAACTTAGGGCTAACTGAGCAATTTCAGAGAGCGATCGCGTTTGCAGAATTGAGCGATCAAGTTCCTGCAACGTCTGTAATCTTGTTGTGTAGCGTTGGAGAACTGCTTCATCTTGTTTGCGACTTGTAATATCTTCAATCAATCCATCTAGTACAGCTTCACCGTTGATGGTACTTAAAGTTTCATTTAATAAAATCCAGATGAGGTTACCATCAGCCCTACTGATTTGAATTTCCCGTTCTCGTGTTTGTCCGGGGGACAGTTCTCTGAGTCCTGAAAATAGCTCGTCAAATTGACGGGTTTGTACCTGTGCTAGGGTAATCAATCCCAGTGTTCTCAAAAAAGCGTTATTTCCTTCTAACTGTTGGGGCTGTGAGATCACCCGAAAGACACCGACATTTAATTGATTGAGTAAAGATTGCAGGCGAACTTCTAATAAAGCAGTTTTTCGTCGCTCTTCGATTCGTTGTAAAACAGACCTCACTGCCACTGGCAGACGGATGAAATGCTTAGGAGATTTGACAAGATAATCATCCAAGCCTTGCTTCATCGCCTCTACCGCAATTTCTTGGCTTCCCGTACCAGTAAACATAATCACGGGGCAATTAGGATAGCGGCTTTTAATTGCTTTTAAGATTACCAAACCATTCGTCCATTGCAATTGATAATCCGTAATCACCAGATCAAACCGATCTGTTGCCAGGGCTCGTTCAAAGCCCTCTACTTCAATAATTTCTTCTATCTCCAAGTCAGGAAGTGTTCGTTTCAGTTCTCTGACTATGAGATGGCGGTCATTTGAATTGTCATCGATTAACAGTAAATGAATCAAAATTACTTTCCAGGGCTTTTAATGTAGAGAGAAAAAATGTATATACTACTACATTTAAGCTCTTGAGGTCGCTTTCTGTAGCTCTATCCAAAAGCGGCTGCCCCTACCCACTTCTGACTCAACACCAATTCGACCCCCCATGCGCTCTATTCCCTTACGTGCGATCGCTAATCCAATCCCAGTACCCGGATAAGTCTCAGCACCATGCAACCGCTCGAAAACTTGGAAAATACGATCATGGTATTTTCGCTCAATGCCAATCCCGTTATCTTCTACCCATAGACGTACCCAATTAGCTGAGGAAGTAGAGTCTTGGCTAGAAGTGCTTAATAATGAATTCTCCTGTCCTCCCCCGCTCTCCATTTCCTGAGCCCACACCCATATTTGAGGTTGCCTATCCGAAGGGACAAATTTAATGGCATTAGTGATCAAATTTGTGATAACTTGCACTAAAGTAGCCCAATGCCCCATGACTACAGGCAAGAGTTTTTCTACTGTTACCTGAGCTTGTTTCTCTTGAAGCTCAGTCTCTAGTTGATTCAACACCGTTACTACAGCAGATTCCAAACTAACCGCTTGCAGTGTAATATCAGTGCGACTGAGACGGCTATAGTTGAGCAAATCTTGAATCAGAATACTCATATCTTGAGCAGCAGCCGCAAGGCGCTGAGCGTAGAATTGACCCTCGGATTCCAACTGTTCGCTGTAGTCCTCCAGTAAAGCTTCAGCAAACCCTTGAATGGCTCTTAAGGGGGCACGCAAGTCGTGAGAGATGGAATAAGCAAACACCTCAAGCGCCTCATTTGCTTCCTGAAGGGCAGCCGTGCGGTGAATGACCCGTTGTTCCAGTTCAAGAGCATAGCTTTGTAGCTGTTCTCGCAATTGTGCTTGCTGCATTGCAATGGCGAGTTGGTGTGCTACTTCAGAAGCAATTTCTTGAGACTCTCGGCTAAATGCAGCAACTTCTCTGGAAAACAGTTCAAGTTCACCAATGAGCTCTCCTTGAACAATAAGAGAGACAGCAAGGAAACTCCGCTGACCTTCAGCGAGTTGGTGTTCTAGCAAAGGTGGGCGCTGCGCCCAAGTGGCAAGGTCTTCTACATAACGAATCAGTTCTTGCTGCCGTGGAACTTCAATAGGTATCAAATCCCAAAGGGGTAGCCTTTCTCCCGCAGTCTCTCCATTCACTCCTCCTGCTACCAGTTCCGCTTCGTTGTTCTCAAAATGGAACAAAACCACCACTGCTTGCGTGTAGGGCACTACGCGACGCAAGCGCGAAAGTGCAGCATGACCTAGGGCTGTCGGAGACTCTGCTCTCAAGATAGCGCGGTCAATTTCATGTAAAGCTTCCAACCGTTCAGCAGAGCGACGTAAGGCTTCTTGTTCTCGCTTGCGCTGAGTAATGTCTACATTTACCACCACTCCGCCTACAACTGTGCCCGTTTCATCTCGAATGGGAACGCTGGAATTGAGGATAGTTTTTTGACTCCCATCAAAGGCCTCGATCTCAATTTCTTCATCAAGCGCAATTTCTCCTTGACTCAGACTGCGAGCTAAACCCCACTCATGGGCAGCAACGGGTTGACCCGTATTAGCCCACCAGCCTTTATATTGCTGATACTGATTAATCTCTTGGAGTAATGGAGCATCTTCACCCCAAATCGTAGTCGCCATAGAATTCTTTTGCACAATGGCTCCATGACGATTAGCAATAAAGACTCCCACCGGGAGTATATCGAGTACAGTATGCAAGCGTTTGCGTTCAAGGTCGCTAATTGCCTTTTCTTGTTCTAAGGCTTCTTGGGTACGTTTGCGATCGCTAATATCAAAACGGATGGCAAGATATTGGAAAGGCTTTCCTTGCTTATCCACAAAGGGAACGATAGTCGTATCTACCCAGTAGTAAGTTCCATCCTTGGCTTTATTTTTGATTTCTCCATGCCATACCTCACCTTTAGTAATCGTTGACCAAAGGTTGCGAAAGAATTCTCTTGGATGGTAGCCGGAGTTAACTCTTGCGTGAGTCTGCCCAATGAGTTCTGCTCTGGAGTATTGGGAGATTTCGCAAAACTTGTCGTTGACAGCCGTAATGATTCCGCTAGAATCGGTGACAACTAAAATTGCCGCTTGGTCTAGAGCAAATTTGACATCAGACAAATCTTTCAGCAGCTTTTGAATTTCTTCCTCAGCTCGTTTGCGCTCACTAATATCACGGGTAACTTTGGAAAAGCCGCATAGAGAACCAGTTTCATCTCGTAATGCCGTAAGGACAATAGTCGCCCAAAACAAGGAGCCATCTTTGCGTCGTCGCCAACCTTCACTCACATAATGCCCTTGATTGGCTGCGATTTCGAGTTCTTGTTCAGGTTGGTGGTGTTCTAGATCTTCTGCTGTAAATAGAATTGAGTAATGCTTGCCTAAAATTTCTGCGGCTTTATACCCCTTAATTCTCTGTGCTCCGGTGTTCCAGGTAACAATACGTCCTCCTGTGTCGAGCATGTAGATAGCATAATCTTCCACGCCTTCCACGAGCAATCGGTAACGCTCTTCACTTTCTTTCAAGGATAATGCGATCGCCTCAGTTCGTTGCTTAGCCTTCCTTAATGCCTCACTCAACGAACTAATTAACACTCCCTCCACTAAAAAGATACAGAGTCGAACGATGTCAGGGAATCGGATAAAGTCCACACTATATAACGGTGGCAAAAAGAAATAAGTGCCGATTAAAGCACTCATAACAGTCGCTAGCAATCCTGGTTTAAAGCCCCCATACCAGGCGCTAAGCATCACTGGCATGATAAAGACTAAAAGAGGAGCATTTTCTTTTAGGACGGGTGCCAGTAAAAACCGGAGGAGCAGTGCCAGCAAGCTGGATAGCACAGCAACACCATAGCGTGACAAAAGCAAACGTTTTGCTTTCTGCATCTTTAGTAATATGCAGCCTTTACAAATTTATGTTATGAACACAGTATTCTCTGCCAGCTTCATCAACAATAATTCGTAATGCGTGAAGCAAGTAATTCGTAATTAAAAGGCGGGTTAGAGTCAGGAGACAACGCACGTCGCTTTAG
>CBKWLJ010000054.1:0-27179 GCA_966675205.1 uncultured bacterium | reverse complement strand
TTACATAACCGCTTTGAATGGCATCAAAAAGTCGATTAATCTGGCGGCGTTCCTCCTCATCAACTCTCCCATCTGCCAGGATAGCTGCTGACAATTGATGATATTGTCGGTAGCCAATTTGCCTAGATACAATAATTTGATCCACAAATTTAGCAACGTTTAGTGTTATTTGGGTTTCTGAAGAATTCATTGTACCCTCCTTTTCATCTTCACCTTTTTATGATTGAATTTTTTGCTTTACAATGACGATAACATAATCTTTAGACCGAAATCTGTAGTCCGTTGGATTGATTTGAGAAACTTCTGTCCGATCGCAAATCGCAATCAAAATAGCGTTATGAGTTGGCTTTAAGTGCGCGAAGAGTTCTCAAAGTGCTTTACCGACCCCAGCGGAGCCAATCGATAACTGATAAGTAGGTAGGCACAAATAAATGCAGGTATGTAAAAAATGTTAAGAGTCTAAAACCCTCTTCCGTTCTGCCTTGGAGTCTTCTGCCTTCTGCCTTGCCTTAACGACAAATATTAATTTTCACCTACTTTGAACTGTTCCCCTTGTTTGCCAGTAAGCAGTTCATTAAATACACCTATTAATTCCGAATTTAGTGCAGCTTGAGCCAGTCTAAAAAACAACCAGGTGATGATGTGAATTTGCTACATTTAAACGCAACTTGGTATCAATGCACTTACTAGCAGATCAGCTCCAAAGCGCACGGTATCGGTGCAGGGTAATCCTGTCTCTTCTCGTACCTGCTCGATCGCACGCTCAGCCGCTTTATCATCTAAGTGTCCCGTATTGAGTGCGATCGCAACCACTTTCACAGGCGCAAACGCCCCCCCCGCCCTAGCGACTGTCTCATAAAGCTGAATTACTTCCGGCAACGGCGGAATCGGTACATGGTTATGATGACGGATGTGGGTTTGTCCTGCTCGATGTACCAACACCAATCCCGTAGGTTGAGTGCCGCGAATCAAGGGTAGAGTTGCCGTTGAACCGGGATGCAACAGCGAACCTTGCCCTTCTACAATTAACAAGTCATAATCCTGACCATAGCGCATGACGAGTTGCTCCACCGCCCCAGCGGCAAAGTCTACACGAATGGCATCGAGAGGAATTCCCTCGCCAGAAATCATCATACCGGCTTGACCGGTTGCTAGGAATTTTGAGCGTATCCCTTTAAACTGGACAGCACGATGCAACTCCAAACTCGCAGACATCTTGCCCACACTCATATCCGTACCAACGGTTAAGATACGTTGACAAACAAGCGATCGCGCCCGCGCACTGCCTACGCCTAATCCTGCGGGTTCCTGACGAATATCCCAAATGGTCTGCCCTTTTCGCAGTAACTGTTTTAATTGTGGATCAGATGCCAACGGAGTATGCAACCCATTAACAATTGATAATCCAGCGGCTACTCCCTGTTTCACCTCCTGCCACCATGCCTCTGGTAAGATTCCCCCCGATGGCGCAATCCCAATCACCAAAACATCGGGTTGATAAGCTAGCGAGTTTGCTACCGAATCCACAATCGGCGCATCACAAGGGATACCCGTAAGTTGAGAGAGTGACTCTCCCGCACACTGCTGATCAATCACAGCAACAACGGCAGCTTCCCCATACCGTAAAAACGTCAGTCCCGTTTTGCCATTGGAACCGCGAATTCCTTCATGTAGTAAAACAGCAACGCGATGGTTAGGGGTTAGACGCACGGTATTGCACTCCCAGTCCTGGTAAATTGCTTGGAATTAGACGCCCATCTTGCACAGTTGCACCGATGAAGGGGTCATCTACTAAGTTTAAATGGCTATCTAAATCTATATGATCTGCCAATGGCGAAAGTTGCGAGGCGGCTGTATTCGCCAGTGTGCTGTCAGAATAGCAACCGAACATCACCTGCAACCCACAAGCTTTTGCCGTATGCACCATCCGTATCGCTTCGGTTAAACCGCCTGATTTCATTAGTTTGATATTAATCCCATGGACGCGATCGGCTAAAGCAGGGATATCCTTACTGGTAAAACAACTTTCATCAACAAAAATGGGTAAAGGCGATCGCTCATACAGCCTCGACAATAGTTCCTCCTGCCCTACAGCAAGGGGCTGCTCTACGTGCTTAACGCCCAGCGTAGCCAACCATTCACCCATTTCAATCGCCTGATCCAAACTCCAACCCCCATTCGCATCTACACTCAGTTGGGCTTGAGGCGCTTCGTCTCGAACAGCGAGCAACATCTGTTGATCAGCAGCAATCCCTTCTGGAGAACCCAGTTTCACTTTCAGAGTGCTGCCACCCGTTAAAGGCAGCCAGTCACGCACTCGCTGCCTCGCCCCTTCTGGGGAATTAATCCCAATTGTGGCAGACGTTGGTAAAATCCGGCGGCAGTTCAACCCCCACAACTGCCATAGCGGCATTCCTACTCGCTTCCCCAACCAATCGTGTAAAGCTAAATCAATCGCAGCCCAAGCAGCCGACGGGATTCCGGCTTCTGCTAACACCTGCTCGATCTGCTGTCGCTCCCAGGGACACAATTCCTCCAGCATCGGGATGACAAGCTCTAATGCTTCTACAAGTTTCTCAGTACTTTGCCGAACCGGAGAATCTTGAGCGATCGCTTCTTTACGAACAGAAAACGGCGAAGCTTCTCCCCATCCCTCGATCTCCTCCTGCTCGATCCGGACCCAGACATTCGTGGTTTGAGCAGTTGTGCCACGACTGATGGTTAAGGGAATTCGCTTGTGTACCGTGAAGGGTTCAATGCCAATACGCATAATTTTCCTGAGTTCACTCCCAGCTACTTTACAAAACTCAATAATTTTGTTAAGTTATGTTACATAGAAATAACAACATCGATAACAAGGAAAAATAACATGAGCCGTAATGGAGCGATCGTAGACGACCAAGGCAAGCTGAACAACTTTGCCATTGAACCCAAAGTATACGTTGAAGAAAAGACTCGCACTGGCTTTACATCCGATGCTGAGGTCATTAACGGTCGTTTAGCAATGATTGGGTTTGTTTCTCTTTTGGCATTAGAAGCCATCAGCGGTCACGGTTTACTTGGCTTCTTAACGAGTCTATAGCGATATAAAGAAAAAAATATATTACATCTTTCAGTTCAACTTGGTTTAGTTTGAGTCAGGTTCTTATCTTTCCTGGCTCAATTCTTTATAGAAACTGTAAAATCCTTAAAATTGAGTTGGAGCTATTTTAAAATTACAAATAACTCCAAGATGTTTTAAGTTAGGCACCATGAACACAAGCTCACCACGTTCGCGAAGCGTTCTCCGCAGGAGTAGGAATGAAAATACCTAACTTGGGCTAAGCCCCGCTGCGCTAACAACCTTCCAACCTTCAACTGAATTCTAACTCCTGAATTCTAACTCCTGAATTCTGACTCCTGAATTCTGACTCCTGAATTCTAACTCCTGACCCCTGACCCCTGACCCCTGAACTTTATTATCAGAAGTTAATGAGTTCTATACAACCGTGGAAACTTCTCAACTCTAAACTCGTATTGGACAATCCTTGGTGTAGAGTTAGGCGGGATGAGGTGGAGTTACCGAGTGGTCAAGTAATCGATGACTTTTTCATCAATTTGAGACCTGATATCGTCTTAACGCTTGCCATTACGCCGCAACAAGAAATAGTCTTTGTTCGTCAATATCGGCATGGTGTCAGCCAAATTCTTTTAGAACTTCCTGGTGGTGGCTTCGACCCCCAAACTGAAGATGCATTGACGGCAGCACGTCGAGAATTAGAAGAAGAAACTGGATATGTGGCTGAACCCATAATTCAGCTAGCAACGTTATACGATAATCCTGTTAAAGATACCAATAAAATTCATCTGTTTATTGCAGAAAATGCTCACCCATCTGGCACGCAACAGCTAGATGTTACAGAAAATGTGGAAATTGTCTTAGTGCCTGTAGAAGAGGTTTTGCAAAAAATTTTAACAGGAGATATTTGCGTCTGTGGTTCAGTTGCAGCTATATTTTTAGGCTTAAATTTTCTATCTTAGGGAAAGAGGTTAAAGGTTAAAGGGATACAAAAAGCCTTTCCCCCTTAACCTTCCCCCTTTCTTCTTATAGATGCATCCCTTTTGAGGGTTCACAATTAATTGTCTAAGTCTTTCGGCTGATAGTGGAGGCAATTTTCACAAGGCCCAGACGGGTTAACCGCGCAGCGAATGTAAGCAGAACGAGCGTTGAATTGGCAAGTAATATCACCAATTAAATAGCCAACTCCCTCCAGGTAGTAGCGATCGGGAGGCATTTGATTTCGTTGTGGTACCCTAACCACTGATTGCTGCCTGACAGCCAAGAGCCTTGCTCGTAGTCGCGCTTTGGCTCTTTTCAGCATCCATAGAGAAAAAATTGGTGGCGTCAAAGCTAAGACAAAAACAAAGATTGTCTGTAACACGCTCTTCTCCTGTAGGGAACTTTGTCTAGTTCGTCAATCGTGCCCCTGATGAACAAGCCTCGATTACTATTAGACCCGCATCATCGACATCGCATACTCCACGGTTTGCGATCGACATTGGGCGAAGCTCAAGTAACACGTTTGTTCTTTAAGGATAAACGCCCCACCCCCCAGAAGTTAAGGCAAAAATTAACTCACCATAAATAGTTAAGGGCAAGGTTTTATCAGCCTTGCCCTTCATTACTCTATAGGTTGCAATCACGAACAAACAGCTTATCCCACGGTCTGATACAGCGGTTCCTCCACTCGACCATTGAGATCAAAGCTTTTATCAAAGCCACGGGGGATTTCTCTCATTCTGACTTGCTTTGCCTTGAGTGCTGTTTGTAAAAGTTCCATTGCTTCCTTTGGCTTGCCACGACCGCAAAAGAATAAATCAGCGGCAAAATACCCATGTTCAGGCCAAGTATGTATGGCGATATGAGACTCTGCCAACGTTGCCGTAGCTGTGACTCCGTGGGGACTAAACTGGTGTACACACAAATCGATAAGGGTTGCTTCTCCTGCTTCAATCGCATCCATTATGGCGCGGCGAATTCCCTCAGGGTCATTAAGAAGGTCTTCGGGTGCTCCCCATGCGTCAACGACCAGATGAGTTCCCACTTGTTTCATTCTGATTTTTGTACTCCACCCTATAAGGTCTCAAAGATCCCATTTATAGCATATAAATTCCGCCCATGACACAAGAGTTGTTCAAAAAACTAGCTCCGGGAGCTGGGGAGACTCCGAAGATGAGGGCTAAGGTGCCATTGCAGCAAAAGGTAGCTTTAGCCCTGCGGATCGATAGAATGCGTTAAAAGATAACTTAGATACAACAGGACATTGCGTTGTGTCTTCTATCTAAAGCAATCCAATGCCAAAATTGAAGGCATCAGTTTCAGTAAAGCACTCTCTTTGGAAGGTGGCTCTTGAAGGTCAATGGATTATAAAACTGCTCGTAGCTTTCTAATTAACCAAGGAACGCCATCTGACCAAACAACCGATGCTTTCCTCATGCGGTTAAAGCAGGGAAAGGCACCGATTCCCGGTCAGGTGACCAGTATTTTGTTAGCCCTCAAAGTTGTCTTTGAGGCTTTGCGAACTACTTCTACGCTTGACCGAGAGCTGGTTTATGCCCTTTATCTTTTGTCGTATGAAAGCCGACAATACTTTGAAGCCGGAATTCGAGCTGGGGTTGACTGGCCGCCGCTGCTTCATGAAGATTTAAAGCGGATTTCCAGAGCGGTCAAGAGTATTTTCGCGGGGGCTTGGCATAGCGACTAAAACCTGTCTTTTCCCTGACTTGGGGTTCTAACTCGTGTTTAGCGATCGCGCAGTTGGGCCTGTAGCTTGTCTACATCCTCTTTCAAAAACACCGTGACTTGCCCGTTAAATGCCTTACCCGTATCCGTGTTGGTCACTTCTAACCAGTAAGCAAAACGCTCTCCCACGCGCAGTTCGCCCTGTTGTTGGGCTAACAAGGGACGATTCTGCCGCCTTGATGTATCGATCATTCCTGGGACAGGATAGTCATAGACTAGTTGGGATTTGTTGTAATCTTCATAAATCCCAGGACCATAGATAACCCGTAGCGATTCACTTAGGCGGTCAAGAGTCACGCCATTAATCTTGTCATAGAAGGTCATGCGTTCACTGCGAATTATCCCTCGGTCTCTCACAGTGGTGATGCGACCGGGAGGCAGCACAGACGCTTGGAATGTAAAATTTTGTGCGGCTGTATTGCTTTTTGTCACCCGCAGTCCATCTCCAATACCGGGTCGTAGCGTCGGGTTGGCATTAATCCAGGCGACAACAGTATCCGTCCTCTGGCCGGGTAGGGCATTGGCAGGGGAAGGAAACAGGGAAAAGGAGAATGGGAAAAGGAGAATGGGAAAAAGAAACAGGCACTTCGCCTTTTGAATATTGAATGTTGAATTTTGAATTAACATCATTAACCCCCCGGTTCAATAGCAACCTTAATTGCCTTGCGATTCTTCATATCTTCAAATGCCTGCGCCAAATCTTGGAGGGGTCGGTGGTCGGTGATCAAGAGTTCAAAGGGAATAGTTCGACTCGCCAACAGTGCCAAAGCTTGGCGCACATACATTGGTGTATTGTGAAAAACACCTTTGAGTGTCAGTGCATTGTAATGGAGTTGTTCTGTATTTACAGTGATTGTGGTGTCACGAGGGCAGCCGCCAAATAAGTTAATGGTGGCACCAGGACGACCGCAGGCGATCGCACATTCCCAAACGGCTGGTATACCCGTCGCTTCAATCACAACATCTGCCCCCCATCCTTCGGTTAAGTGACGCACCTGTCCTGGTACATCACTCACCTGATGGTAATTAAACGTTCGAGATGCCCCCAATTGTTCCCCAAGTTGCAGCCGTTGTTCATTTCCCCCAAACAGCAATACATCGGCACCCAATTGCTGAACCAGGACGGCAACGAACATTAATCCAATTGCTCCATCCCCCATCACAACTACCCGATCGCCAGATTGGGCATGACAACAAGCGACCCCATGCAACACACAAGCCAAGGGTTCAGTCATCGCTGCCAAGGCATCGGGTAGGTGAGGAGGCACGGCTAACAAATTGTGCTGCACAATGGGTGCTGGAATTTTCAAATATTCAGCAAAGGTGCCGTTATTAAAAATCAGATTGGGGCATAGGGAATACTCCTGGCGACGGCAAAAAAAACAATTCATACAGGGGGCTGAATTATTGGCAACGACGCGATCGCCAATTGCCCAACCTGTCACTCCAGCACCCAGAGCCACAATTTTCCCCACTGCCTCATGACCGAATAAGGTCGGGGGTTTTAACATTCGCGCATGACCCCCACGCCGCCAAACTTTTAGGTCAGTGCCACAAGTGGTTGCCGTTCCTACTTGAATGACAACCTCACCTGTCGCAGGTGTCGGTGAGGTCACCTCTTCCAATCGTAAATCTTCCTGACCGTAGAGTAGTGCAGCGAGCATTGCTGTCGTATTGGATAAGCCTGATTCCCCTGATTTTATCCTCAGTTGCCTTCAGATTGGAAACACGAGTGTAACAACACCTGCCTGCCTAGAAAAAAGCGACAGGACAACAAGAGTATCCCATCGCTATTACTATTCATTTTTCATCCCTATTCACTCAACATCCCCGATTGAGGTGGAATTTACCCTGAATCCTGACAAAATATTAGTAGCCTTATGTTCTATTAAAGATTGGCTTTGAGCGTTACTCAACCCTTGCAGTTTTCAACTCAAACGCCACGAAAGGATGACTATGAACTCACCGACTGTAACTTACGTGAATTCGATTTCATGGGTTCGAGAGAAATTGGCAAATTAGTGGTAAGTAAGGGAATCATTTCTTGGTGGCAGGAGGTGCAATACCAATAGACACCCTTGCGTCCTGCATGGCGCAATAAAACACTTCCACAACAAGGACAAGCGTTGGATCGCATATTTTGTTATCTCCTGATTCTTAAAAATTGGTTAAAAAAGGCTAATTTTTGCTCTTGGTCGAGTATTTCCTTCAACAAAGTAATCGGGGATTAATTATCGAAATTGATTCCATAGGATTTTATGGAGTTTTGTCAATTTGTAAGCCTTCCTCAAGGAGCAGGGCGAAGCAGTAACTTCTTTAAGAGTAGATCTGAGTTAGGGACTTATCATCTATCTCTAGAAATAAGTATAGTTAGGCGATCCCTGGTTTGATATATCACATTGAACCTGTATTTAACAGGGGAAGTATACCCTCTTTTTTTAGTCTTACTGTTAATTCTTATGGATATTTATCTGGAGGAATCTTGAGAAGGAGAGTGGCAGGAACTGGGAATCATTCAAATTTTCGCCTCTCAAGAGGGTTAAAAATCTTAATAAAATTGGCAGAGAGCATTGGCTAAGACTTTAGTCGTCAGTTGACTTAGAATCAGCAAATCTTCCTCATTTTGCTCAATTCTCTGGCCTCAGCAACGCTAGGGGATAGCCATAGAGAAAGTAAAGTTTTTTGAACCTTAAAGCAAAAAAGTGCAAGCATTAAGGATCGGAGAAAAGATACCAAGATTCCAGGCTAAATCGGATTCTCTCTATTAGAGAGGTTCTTGCTTTACTCGACATAACCAGACCCATGATTGGCATACCTGATCAAGCCAAGGTATCGTAGCAGAGTCTGGGTGCAATCTCAACAACGATAGGGAAGTCGCTTTTACCTAAGCGGGGAATGGATAAGTTAATTACTAGTTGTTGTGGTTATCAATTCATAGCCCGCGAGGTAGGATAGGGTAAACTCCGATGAGAGAAAAACTCAACACTCAGTTGGGGAATTTCTTGGAAAACATCAGTAGTCAGCCAGAATGAGAGAATCCCTAAAAAGGCGACGCTAACTCCTTAGCTAACCTGTTTGGGTGCTCGAGAGCAGCTCCAGAATCATAGACAAATCTCCCAAAGATGTCTGGCTGATGACTATCCTGCTGCTCCTAAAGTAAAACCCATGTCAACTGAAACCATCACAATTTTGCTGGTGGAAGATAACCCCACAGATGCCTGTTTCGTACAAGAAAAACTGCAAGCGGTTGAAGCGTTTTCGTATCAACTTCTTCATGTTTCTAGGCTGAAAGACGCTCTGTCCTCTTTGAGTGCAACCCCTTCTATTTCAGTGATTTTACTGACTTTGTCAGTACCCGAAGCAATAGATATCACCAGCGTGCAGCAATTGCGTCTGGTAGCACCGGAAACACCCATTTTGGTGATAAGTGATGTGTATAAGGAACCTATTGCCCTTCAACTCCTCAAACAAGGTACTCAGGATTACCTGGTGAAAAGTCAGACAGACGGTAAGCTTTTAGCACGCGCTATCCTCTATGCCATGACAAGGCAGGAAGCACTCAGAGCAACATTCTCTTTGAACATGAGCCAGCCAGTGAAACTAGCTGCAATGAATGGGGAAACAGTTGGCGATCGCATTAGGACTGTCCAGCTAGCCACTCATCCCTATCGACCTATTTTAAAACATCAGCGTCAAGAGCAAGCACTCAGAGAATCAGAGGCAAAATTCCGCGCCTTGTATGAACAAATGCGTGCGGCGATGATTTTGCTGGATGAAAGTGGTATTTTTGATGCCAATTGTGCAGCGCTACAGATGTTTGGCTACACCCACAAAGAACAGCTTATGACAAAGCTTTTCCCCGATATTTCACCTTCTGTACAACCTAACGGAGAAGATTCTGCGTGGCTAGTCTCTCAGTATATGGCGAATGCGATCGCACAAGGTAGTTGCCGCTTTGATTGGGTGTATTGCAATGGTAATGGAGAAGAATTTTCTACAGAAGTGACGCTGACTCGGATTGAGTGGGGGAACCGCAAAGTACTGCAAGCTGTCATTTACGATATTAGCGATCGCAAAGCAACAGAGATGCAGTTGCTACAAGCCAAAGAAGCCGCAGAAGCAGGGAGTCGCGCCAAAAGCGAGTTTCTGGCTACCGTCAGCCACGAACTCCGCACCCCCCTCAATGCGATTTTGGGACTTTCCCAACTGATGCAGCAAGAAATTCATGGCAAGCTCAATGAAAAACAACAAGAGTACTTTCGTTGCATTCACAGTAGCGGTGAACACTTGCTTGCTCTGATTAATGATATTCTCGATTTGTCAAAAGTGGAGGCAGGTAAGGAACAGCTCACCTTTGTGCCAATAGATATCCAGCAGTTGTGCGATTACTGCTTGGCAATGGTGCGGGAGCAAGCTTCCGAACAAGGATTGCAGCTTTCATTGCACATCGATACGCCAGCTCGGATTGTCGTTGCTGATGAGCGGCGCTGCAAGCAAATGTTGCTCAATCTGCTTTCCAATGCAGTTAAGTTTACACCCACTGGTGAGGTTTCGGTAATCGTGACCAAGCGGAGTGAAGGCATTTGCTTTACAGTCAAGGATACAGGAATTGGTATTGCCGCTGATCAGCTCCCTTTGTTATTTGAGCCATTTCGTCAGTTAGATAGTGGTTTAAATCGGCACTTTCCCGGTACAGGTTTGGGCTTAGCACTCACTCAGAGTTTGGCTCGCTTACATAGTGGAGATGTTACGGTTAAATCTACACTCGGTCAAGGCAGTCAATTTACACTTTGCCTCCCCGATTGGCGACAAGAAGAGTTGATTTTGCCAGCATCACCGCACGAAGGTGAAAGACTTGAAGGATATAGCTGTCCCATAGCGGCACAATCCCGCATTTTATTAGTGGATAACGATGAGCGCAGTGTCCTAGTCTTGAAAGATTATCTCCAAATTATTGGTCACAGGGTTGAACATTTAACCCATGAACAAGACTTTTTACCAACGGTACGCCAGTTTAAACCTAACTTGATTTTGATGGACGTACAGTTACAAGGAGAAGAAAAGGGGTTAGAGTTGTTAGCCACACTTCGCCGGGAACCCGACACAACTAAATTAAAAGTGGTAATGGTGGAGGCAGCAACATCAGAAAATCGACAAGACAATCGTGTTGCTTCCCGCGAACGCTGTCTAGCGGTTGGTGCTGATGACTATCTGAGTAAACCCATTGGTATTGCTCAACTTGAAACCATGTTAATCCGGTATCTTTGAAGAGTGAACTCCCACAAATTAACCCTATCGGTTTCAGTGTGGGCTTTTGACTTCATCACCCATTGCCCTTTGCGAAATCTTTCGTGCCCCCTGCATTAACAATGCGTAGCATTCTCTGTTCACGAATTTGATATCAATTGAGTATCCGAATTCCGAATTTTAATTAGGTTCTACGATAGAACCCATAAATAATATTGCTTGAGTTTGATTATCACGAATAGCACAGAAAAAAGGACGGTTAATAATTAAATTAGGAGTAATCGATCGGCTAGCAACTTGCACAGACGTGGCTCCAATCGCTTCACTCCCCTCTTCATTAACCTCAAAGAATGTGTTGTGTTTAACCTTACTAATATAAGCAGGCTGTGGAGTCATCTGGGCAAAATCAGCGCGGTTTTCATCAAACGCGATCGCCATGCCCAAAGATTTCAATGCCTCATTCAGTTCCAGCTCATAATCTAGCCGAAAGCGAGGAATTCCCACCAAAACTTGTTCGGGTTGAAACTGGTTCATCCACTGTTCCCAATTTTCAGCATTTAGACTATTGTAGAACCTTTGGAGACTCACATTTTTTTGCGGCAAAAAGATATATAAACTAAATCGCCCTTGTCCATAAGGCAAACTAACCGCCTCGAATAATTGATTAGTATAATATTCGTATTCAGCCTGCTGGAACATAATTGGATACTGTTTTTGTGTTCCATTCAGTAAAGTAAACGGCAGCTCTTTCGTTTGAGTTTTATCAAATTGCGTTGTCCACAATCCCTTAAAGTAAATAGCATTAACTAAAAACAAAATCGTAGTTGGGCTAATTTCTTTGCCATCGACAATTTTGGTAATCTTCCCACTCGTACTTTGCTGCACCCAATGGTTGATGATGTCAGAGGCACTAGGGCTATTGAAATCTAGATCAGTAACTGTAGCACCATAGAAACTTTGATTGTTTTGGAGAAATTCTGGATTAAAGGATTCACCTTTCCTCGCCCAAAGAGAGTTGGCGATAGAGAGTTGCACACTCGGATCAGGATTAGTGAGTGTCGCTTTTAAGGTAGCATTGGCTTGATTGAGTTCCTCAAAACTCATGCCTTGTAATTCCAAGGTTTGAGCCATTGCTTGCTGAGTTTCTCCCTTAGCTCCGTTATAGGTCATAGACAGAGCCATGGCAATGCTCATAGGAGAGATGAAAATATTCTGATCTGGCTGTGCTTTGAGGATTTGCGAGAATAGCTTGAAGCTTAATCGGGTATTTGCTGCAACTAACTTGTTGTTCACTCTGGGAGCGGCAGCTTGGGCGACAAGATTGAGTTCGACTGGAGAAGCGGCGACACTCTCAGTTTGCCTTTTATCCGTCAGATAAGCCCAACTCAATAAAGTCAGGCAGAGCGAAGTGACAAGGATTCTCCCTTTTTTTAGCTTCATTACGGCTCTTGAAATATTTTGTTTTGGCGACATCACTATAGAATTTATCGCCCTTACCTTTGCCGTTTATGCAAAATGCTGCTGAATTTGTGGCGAATTCCTCCGGCTGATATTGTAGCAAAAAGCAGAAGGCTCCAAGGCAGAGGGCAGAAGGGAAAAGATTAACTGGTCAAGGTTTCAGTATTTTGCGAGAGTCCTAATCGCCTTGGCGACTGCTATATATCCTGAATTGCTTAAACGCTTCAGGAAACGGAATAAAAATTCACCAACTGCACTTCCTTAACCCATAAAGATGTTTAACAGTTGATGACAAAGCCACAAACTAGTGCAAGAAGGCTCCAAGAAAAAAGGCAGAAGGCTCCAAGGGAAGAACGCTTGTACACTCAGCTTTTTAACCTTTTTGGACTGGTGGGTTATTTTTGCTGCGCTGTACTCGTGGTGCGTTCTATCCTCTTACAAGCCCCCGCTTTTAAGCGGTGGGTTCATGACTCGGAAGTGGAAACGAGTGCCTCAGTTGAGTAACGGATACCCGCTTGCTTGAATCGGCGGAGGGCTTCACCTAAGCGATCGCATTCTGTAATCAAACTCATTCTCACATACCCTTCACCCGCTACACCAAACGCATTTCCCGGTGTTACAACGACTCCCGTTTTCTGCAACACATTGAGGGCAAAGTCTGTTGAACTCATCTCCTTCGGACAAGGCACCCAAAGATACATCGTTGCTTTAGTTTTGGGAACATTCCACCCTAACTCCGCAAGTCCTTCAATCAGAAAATCGCGGCGGCGGCGGTAACGTGCTTGGACTTCATGCACGTAGACATCAGGTAGCTGTAAGGCTGTTTCAGCCGCCGTTTGCAAGGCAGCAAAAATGCCGTAATCCAAATTCGTTTTTAATGTTCGTAATCCCTGAATAATGTGGCGATTCCCCACCACAAAGCCAACCCGCCAGCCGGCCATGTTGTAAGTTTTGGATAAGGTGTGAAACTCAATCCCAATATCTTTTGCACCCGGAATTTCTAGCAAGCTGGTAGGCTGATAGCCATCAAACGCCAGTTCGGCGTAACACAAATCATGAACGAGTAAAATTTCGTACTTGCGGGCAAAAGCAACAATCTCTTCAAAGAATTCGCGGGGCGCTGTAGCGGCGGTAGGATTACTGGGATAGTTGAAATAGAGGATTTTGGCACGTCGGGCAACGTCTTCGGGAATTGCGCCTAAATCAATCAGCCAGTCGTTTTCTGGCTTCAGAATTAAGCTGTGGATGGTACCCCCCGCAATCAATGGCCCCCGGAAGTGTACAGGATAAGAAGGGCTGGGGACTAAAACCAAATCACCGGGATTGATGTAGGCTAAGGCAAGGTGTCCCAATCCTTCCTTTGACCCTAATAAAGGTAACGCTTCGCTATCTGGGTCAAGGTCAACATCATAGCGCCGACGATACCAAGTTGCGATCGCTTTCCGAAAATTAGCAGTTCCTTCAAAGGGAGGATAACCGTGGTTGGCAGGATTTTGCAATGCCGCGATCGCAGCTTCAATCACCGGCTGTGGCGCTGGGCCATCAGGATTACCCATCCCCAAGTCTATTAAATCAAGTCCCTGTTCACGGGCACGAGCTTTCAGTTCATCTAAACGAGCAAACACATAAGGGGGCAGTGCACTCAGACGCTCTGCTGGGGTAATCCAATCTAGGTTCATCAGACAACCGGGCTTTCTTAAACTAAAAAATTATATAGCCAAAGTTTAGAAGCGATCGCGATGATTCATTAATATCGCTCTAATAAAAGTTTGACTTCCGTATCCAAATCTAACTCCTGCATCGCCTCACACTCGGCTTTACGAACAGCCAAGTAGGTTTGAGCGAGTTCTGAGCCTAAGGCATCCAAAAGAACCTGATCATTGCTCAGTTGTTCGATTGCCTGTTCTAAGTTGATCGGCAACAAATCGATATTACCAGCACTACGAGCCGCCTCTGTCATATATCCAGGGTCTACCGTCACCGCTTCCCCCAGTTCAAAGCAATGTCGTACCCCATCCAATCCGGCGGCAATCACTGCCCCCAAAGCCAGGTAAGGGTTGGCAGAAGCATCAACGGTTTTGAGTTCAAAATGAGTAGGACTAGGGGGTTCGGGGTTACTCGGTACTCTCACTGCCGCCTCCCGATTATCCATGCCCCAACACCGGAAGGCACCACTCCAATGATGAGGACGAATGCGACGGTAGGAATTAGTGCTGGGTGTTGTCAGGGCCATTAATGCTGGCAAATGGTGGAGAATTCCTGCAATAAAGCGACGGGCAACTTCTGAAAGTTCTCCATCGGCGTCTAAATTTGGTAGCAAGTTCTGTCCGTCATGCCAAAGGCTAAGGTGAAGGTGACAACCACTCCCAGCTTTATCTGCAAAAATTTTTGGTAAGAAGGAGGCTTTGAGGTGATGTTGCAGTGCGATCGCTCTTATTGTCTCCCGAAACGCAATTTGTTGATCAGCCGCTGATAGCGCATTCGTATACAGCACCGAAATTTCTTGCTGTCCTGGCCCTGACTCTGGATAATAGTGCTCCACCGGCATTCCTTGCTCAATCAAGGCTTCTGCCATCTCATCAATTACCGCTTGATGTAAATCCATCGACAGCGTTGAGGCAAAAACCGTCTCGTCAGCAGGAACAACACCATCGGGTGTCTGCTTGAGTAGGTAGAACTCATTCTCAAACGCCGCAATGACTTCCAACCCTTCACGCTTTGCCTCATTCACCATTCTTCTCAGGAAGTTCCGGGGACAAAGGTTCCAAGGCTGGCCTTCTTTAACCATATCTCCCAGCACACGAGCGTGCCCTGGTGCATAAGGCAAAGGCGTCAACGTACTCCAGTCAGGGACCAAGCGCACCTCACCCACCGGCCCCAACCCACTTTCAGGCGCAGGGGCGTCATACATAACAGGAATTGCTTGCTGGGCGGCGGAAATACCTACGCCATGCGTGAAGTACTCAGACAACGCTCCCCGATGAACTGCCTTGCCACGAATAATATTGGCATTGTCACACCAGAGAATACGAACAAACCGAATACCAGCCTTATCTAGAGATTTGAGAATTTCGCGGTTCATTCATGTGCCCTTTTGCGTTGTCTTACGTCCATTGAAATTATCACAACAAATGACTCGTAGGGTGGGCAGTGTCTACTAACAGTTTTGCTTTGTTTTGAGGCATTTTGAACACTGCCCACCTAAAATCAATGCAATTTAACAGGGAATAGGGAACACAGACGGTTGCAGATGAAGATTTAAACCCACTGACTTGTAAGTGGGAGTCGGGAGTCGGGACTAGGAAATACCACTTTATGCCTGGTGATGAAATTTTTTCATTGAGACTGCCTAGCAACTGGGTTGATTGATTAGTTCATGTGTACTATAATGGTGAAACTTCAGTGGAGTACTGCGAATTTTTAATCTCCTGCCGATTCCCTTCAGTAATGAATTGATTTTTCAAAATTCATCCTTGAAATAGGAGGCCTTAGTGAGTACTAGCGTTGAGACTACACCTCAGCAACAACGTGCGCTAGAAATTTTGCAACGCTTACAGCCGCTTTATAGCCACGAACCTTGCCCCCTGAACTACGAAACACCAGTACAGTTATTACTCGCAGTTATCTTGGCTGCTCAATGCACTGATGAGCGCGTTAACTCAGTAACCGCCGAACTGTTCCAGCAATTTCCCGACGCCAGTGCGATCGCAAACGCAAACTCTGCTCAAATTGAAGCTATCCTGCGCCCCTTATCATTTTTCCGCAATAAAACCAAAAACCTGATTGCAACTTGCCGCTTACTGGTAGAACAGTACAACGAGCAAGTGCCTCAAGATATTAAACAACTCGTTAAATTCCCTGGTGTTGCTCGCAAGACTGCAACGATGGTACTTTATTACGCTTATGGGATAGAAGCGGGTGTAACCGTTGACACCCATGTCAAACGCCTAAGTCAGCGCTTGGGTTGGACTCAACAAACTGATTTGGAGCGAATTGAGCAAGAACTCATGCAACTTTTACCACAAAAAGAATGGGGCAATTGTTTCGTCAGCCTTACCTATCACGGACGCTCAGTTTGTCAGGCGAAAAAGCCAGCTTGTTCGCGCTGTACTGTCGCTGATTTATGCCCTAGTGTTCAGTAATTTTTCAAAAGTTCAATTCCCCTTTATTACTTAGCATGATATTCGATATCGACCATTTGATTGCCCAAATTTACACTGAGGCAAAACGCGATTTTTTTCCGATTGATGAACCTGTTTATCTTGACGCTGGGTTAGACCCAAAAATTCCTATACTTTATGCGGGTAACTTAGAAAGTCAGTTGTGTTTTTTTGCTCGTGATTTGGGAAAAGATGAAGTTTTCGCCAAACAACCGCTTTATGGGGCAGCAGGTAAGCTTGTTCGTCAAGGCTTATATCGTGCGATTTATGGGAAAGAGCCAGAAAATAGAGAAGCCTTAGAAGCCGTTCTCAAACACGTTATTTTTACAAATACAGTCCCCTATAAGCCACCCGGTAATAAAGCTTATTCTCAAGCTGTCAAGAAGCGCTTTCGCCCCTTCTTAGAGCGACTTTTGGTGTTTCATTGGCAAGGAGATAGCATTATTACTTTGGGAAATGAAGCCTTCAAATGGTTTGCACCCTACGCCCCAAAAGGAGAAGCAGAAAAGTTTTTTGCACGGAGCGATCGCTACAGTGCCAGTCTTCAAGTTACCTTATGGGCAACTGATGACCAAGGGAACAAAAAAGAACGCCAAGTTACATTAATGCCACTGCCTCATCCTTCTCCACTCAATCAACAGTATTATTCTCAATTTCCTCAGATGCTTCAGCAGCGTTTAGAGGATTGGGTTTGTAATTCTCGAATTGCTTAAAATGTGATTTGAATTTTCTCTGAAAGATATTTATTTTGCTGGGATTATTTCTGCCAATTTGGCAAATGTTAGGGTAACAACTCTGTTAAGCTTCAACTTAAACAAAAAAGGAAACGGAGTTAGTGATGCTCATCCCTGATTTGCCCTATTTTGAAAATGCCCTAGACAACTTGTTGATTTCAGGTTCTGCTGGAATATTTGTTATGGCTAGTTCATTCGCTTTAGGTGATTCGACAAGCACTTCAACAAGTACCAGTACTATAGCTCGCCCTTTGTCGAATAGTGGTTCTCTCTCCATTGGTCGAGGCTTCGCTTTTGCAGCCGGCGATGAGTCTACCACTGGAGTAGCCGTCGCCGGTGATGGCGATATAGTGGTTGGCTCAACTCACTCTACTCCAAACATCAGTTCTAAACCCATTGATGTTGCTCATGGTGTTGTCGTTGCAATTACTTTACCGTCTTAATACAAGAAGTCAGAAGGCAGGAGGAATATTGCTTGTACAAAACCTTTTTAAGTTTTTGAAGGGGTGGGCTATTTCCGCCACGCTGTAATCGATGTGGAACTTCTAAATGCGTCCGACTAAATAAGCGATCGCTCTGACTAATTCCTCTGGTTCTACGGGTTTAGAAACATGGAGTTGGAACCCTGCTTGAAGTGCCTGTTGCTGGTGATATTCTCCGGCATAAGCGGTGAGGGCAATAGCCTTAACCTGTCCTCCTTGTTGAGGTGAGAGCGCCCGAATTTGACGCATTAACATATAACCATCGACTCCTGGCATCCCAATATCAGACAGCAACACATCGGGTACTGACTTATTGAAGATTGTGAGAGCTTCTTGTGCTGATGTGGCTCGGCTAACCTCAGCACCAGACTGTTCTAAAATAAAGGCAACCAATTCTCGGATATCCGATTCATCATCCACGACCAAAACACGCACTCCATTAAGATCTGCAGCAATGGAGTCGGGGACGTGATTGTGAGAGATTTCTGGAGGCGTTGTACTCATTAACGGTAAGTGCACAGTAAAAGTTGCCCCTAACCCCTCTCCCGGACTGTCTGCGGTAACCGACCCACCATGTAATTCAACGAGATAGCGAACAATGGCTAATCCAAGCCCTAACCCACCAAATTGTCGAGTGGTGGCGCTGTTTTCTTGACGGAAATACTCAAAGACATGGGGCAAAAACTCTCTGGCAATTCCTTTACCGGTGTCTTTGACTTGAATTTGAACATATTTCGAAGGCTCGAATTGCTCTGCCTGAATTTCTGTTACATCTTGAAGACGCTCCTCTAAACCTTCAACGTTTAACTTGCTAACGTTCAACCCTTCTTTCAACCCGGCTTCCACCTTTTCTAAGCGCACTTCAATTCGCCCGCCGGAAGGGGTGAACTTGACAGCGTTGGAAAGTAGATTCCAAAACACTTGCTGTAAGCGATTGAAATCCCCAGAAATTTGACCCACACTAGCATCCAGTACCGTCTCAATGGCAATTTGTTTTGCCTGTGCCGCTAAGTGTACTGTTTCAAGAGCGGCTTCAATGGTATTAACCAAGTTAATCGGCGCAACGTTCAAGACCATTTTCCCGCGTAGGATGCGAGAGACATCGAGTAAATCGTCGATCAGTTGGGTTTGTAACTTAGCATTGCGCTCAATGGTTTCTAAAGCTCGATCTGTTGCTTTCGCATCAAATTGGCGCGATCGCAATAACTTGACCCAACCTAAGATAGGGTTAAGGGGCGATCGCAATTCATGAGAGAGAACCGCGAGAAATTCATCTTTAATGCGGTTGGCGGATTCTGCTTCCCGGCGTGCCGCTTCGCTCATGGCTCTAGCGCGTTGCTCGGCTTCATAGAGGCGGGCGCGTGCGATCGCTTGAGCACACTGCTGTGCTAGGGTCAGTACAAAGCTTTGATCGTCTGCACTAAACACCTGCGTTTCAGTAAAGCTGATTCCTAGTCCCCCTAAGGTTTGTCCCTCAACAACTAAGGGAATTGCAACTAGCGCTTGATTTCCGGTTGCAGGCACGACATCAGCTACCTGAGGGTAATTTGAGATCACAGCCGCAGCACTCTCTAGAAAAATCGGCTTTTTCGTTCGCACAGCTTGTGCTAGCGGCAACGGTGCAGTAATCGGAAAACGCTGCCAAGCATCGACTATCTCCTGAGCATAGCCAAACGCTCCCACAACCTCTAGGAAGTTATTATTTTCAACCAGTAGAGCCACCAATCCTGCGTGTGAACCGAGGGCTTCAATTCCCTGCTTAATCACCACCTCAGTCACCTGCTGAGGGGTAAGGGCTTCACCCAGAGCGGCCGTAACTTTTTGCAAACGAGCTGTACGCTCAGCTGCTTGCTCCGCAACTTGGCGTGCCTGCTGCGCTTGGCGATACAGTCGGGCATTATCTACAGCTAAACCCGCACGACGAGCTAGTTCTTCAGCGAGTGCCAAATCAGACTGGTCGTAACGGCGACCTGACTCAGCGGCCATAAACGAAATTGTACCCAATGTTCGTCCACGAGCCAAAAGCGGCACGATCATCACCGATCTGAAACCCACCTCACGCAGAATTTGCAAGTGTTCTTGATCACGAGCGGTTTCTACCAAAAGGTGGTCGGGAATGTCGGAGTAAAGCTCTGATTGCCCGATGCGTAAGACTTGAGCTACACCACGGGGGGCATTAGGGTCGAACGGATACTTCTCATTAATCTTGCGCGCCCAGGCGACCTTATCCGGGTTAACATGAGCCGTTGCCAGGGATTGCACCGAGCCATCTTCTTCAAGCAAGTGAACCGTACACCAATCCGCCAACTGAGGAACCGTGAGTTGCGCGATGCTTGTCAGAGTGGTTTGGTAATCTAGGGAGCTGTAGAGAACTTGGCTTGCCTCTGTTAGATACTGCTGTGCCTGTTCAGCTCGTTTGCGCTCCGTCAGATTAATGGCAAAGAACACACCACTTTCTGCATCAAAGATGCCCCCACCCCCTAAAACCGGAATCCGACTCCCATCTTTACGCATAAATTCCTTCTCGTATGGAGTACAGAATCCAACTTCTAATGCTTCTTGATGGGCCTGCTCATCCAAATGAGCATAGTCTGAGAGGCAGAAGTCGGGCCAACGCAATCCCTGAGCCACAAACTCTTCTCTGGTATATCCCAACAAATCAAGCAGAGCATCATTGGCAACAGGAACATCACCTTCGAGGTGATACAAGCCCATCGCGATCATATTGGACTCAAAAATACTTCTAAATTGTGATTCGCTTTGGCGTAATGCCATCTCCAACTGCTTGCGTTCGGTAATGTCAATGCCGGAGCCAATGTAACCCAAAAAAGTCCCTGCGGAATTAAACAAGGGTACACCCTCATCCAATAACCAGCGATATTCACCGTCTTTGCGTCTATGGCGGTACTCGATCGAAAAGCGATCGCAGGCATTAAAAGCCGTCATATAAGTATTTAAACAATACGCTTTGTCATCCGGGTGAATCCCTTCTGACCAGCCAAGAGTCAACGCTTCCTCTAAGCTTTGTCCGACAAAGTCCAACCAAGGCTGATTGAAATAGGTACAGTGCCCATCTTGCCCAGACATCCAAATAAATACCGGAGCACCATCAGCCATCATGCGGAAGCGGCATTCACTCTCTCGCAACGCTTCTTCGATTTGTTTGCGTTGGGTGATATCGAGGGTAATGCCGTCAAACCGATTCGGATTGCCCTGTGCGTCATAAAAACCGCGCCCTGTTGCCCGAATCCAGCGAACTTGACCATCAGGCGCAATGGTACGGTAGTCAATATCGTAAACAGTATGTTGTGCGATCGCGCCCTCAATCGCTAATCGGGTGCGTTCTCGGTCATCGGGATGCAGCTGTTCATAAAAAGTATCAATCGAGACTTCGGCATCCAGTGGCAAACCAAAATGTTCCTTACACTTGTCATTCCAGTTCAGGTTGTCAAAAGGCAAATCACAATACCACAGCCCCAATTGTGCTGCTTCTAGCACCAAATCGAGCCGCTCCCGACTCAACCGCCAAGCTTCTTGTGCTTGCTTTTGGGAGTTGATATTGGTACTCATCCCCACCCAAGCACTTACCTGTCCTTGAGCGTCAAACACGGGCACCCCGCGCACAGCGAAGTATTCATAAGTGCCGTCATACTTCCGGATGCGGTGTTCAACTTCATACGAGCTTTTTGTGGTAACTGCATTCCACCAAGCTTGCGTCACCCATTCCAAATCATCTGGGTGGATAGCGTCTTTACACCCCGTGATCAGTTCTTGTGCAGGTTGTCCCGTAAACTCTTCCCAACCTTGCAGTTCAACAAACTGTCCCTGAGCATTAGCCCTCCAGACAATCTGAGAACTCACCATCACGAGGGAGCGATATCGCTGTTCACTTTCACGCAATGCCATCTCAGTCTGTTTGGCTTGAGTAATGTCTACGCAAGCCCCGGTCATGTATAGGATGTCTCCTTGTTCGTTACAGACGACCTTGCCCTTATCCAATACCCAGTGGAGGCTCCCATCCGGCCAGAAGATGCGAAATTCTTGCTCAAAATCCACCCCTAAGCGTATACAACGATCCACCTCGGAAACGACACCTTCACGGTCATCGGGGTGAATGCATTCTAAAAAGTCCTCCACTCGTCTGACTGTTGCGCCTTCTACCAAGCCAAACAAGCGATTTAAGTTGTCATCCCAGTCCACCGTATTGGTGTTGATATCCCACCGATAGGTTCCCATTTGTGAAGCCCATAACGCGACCCGTAAACTTTCTTCTCGATCGCGCAGTGCTTCTTGTGCTCGTATCTGTTGGGTCACATCCAGGGACATTCCTGCTAGGAGTCTTCGTCCTGAAGCATCTTGGATGGGGAACTTGAAGGACATATAATAGTTTTGCCTACCATCCCGTGAAACTGTCTCCAGCCTTTGTACTGCCTGATTGGTCGTGAGTACGGCAACATCATTATTGCGATACTGCTGCGCCATCTCGACCGAAAAAAAGTCAAAATCTGTCTTGCCTATCCAGTCAACTGACGGGCGATTGAATAGACGCTCAACTAAAGGGTTGACATAAATGAAGCGTCCTGATTCATCTTTAATAAAAGCTGTGACAGGGCTGTGATTCATAAAGCTTTCAAACAGCTTTTGACTCTCCCGCAGCGCCTCCTCTGTACGCTTGCGCTCCATGAACTGACCGATCTGAGTTCCGATCGCTGCCATCATTTCTAATAGGTCTTCATCCGGCTTTTGCACGGAATCACTAAAGCATTCGATCACGCCTAAGATGTCGCTACCTAAGCAAATCGGGAAGCCAAAAGTGGTATAAAGTCCCGCCCGATACGCCAATTGGGCTCGAGGAAAGTTATCATCTTTGCTTAGTTGTTCGATCCACATGGGTTGAGCATTAGCCCAAATGCGGCCGGGTAGTCCTACCCCAAGGGTAAAGGTTGCGCTTTGGGTGACTTCCGAGAATTCCTGTAGATTCAGATTGGGTCTATGCCAGTTGTTGGCGCAACGTAAAACTTGATGCTGGTGATCGAGGTGCCAAATTGTACCGAGTTGCCATCCTAAACTTTCGCATAGCGATCGCAAAATCTCAGGCACTGCCTCCGCTAAGGTCGTGGCTTCAGCAAGCACACGGGCAATGGCATACTGGATTTGTTGACGCTGCTGGCTACGTTTGCGATCGGTAATGTCTCGAAAATAAACAGCAACACCTTGATCAGAAGGATAAGTCCGAACTTCAACCCAAGTCTTGAAGACTGGGTAAAATTCTTCCAACTCCACTGATATCTGCTCAGTGAGCGATTTCTTCAATTCTCGCTCGAATAATGTACCCACCAAATCTGGGAAGATCTCCCACATACATTGCCCGAGCAACTCGTTCTGGTTTTTTTGCAAAAGGTGTGCTGCTTTTTGGTTAACGTAGGTGTAGCGCCATTGGCGATCGAAGGCAATGAAAGCATCAGCGATACTCTCAAGAATGTTACTCATTTGTTCCCGAACTGTTTGAGCCTGAACCTGTAGTTTCTGTTCTCGACGTGCCGCTTCTTGGCGCAATTGAGCTATCTTCAGGTTGATCTCAATTCGTGTTAGCAGTTCATGAGCAGAAAACGGCTTCATCAGATAATCGTCCGCTCCTACGTCTAAGCCTTCAATACAGGCTTCTTCTCCAGCCCTCGCAGAAAGTAAGATAATCGATATCTCTCTGGTGTGCGGGTTCGCTCGTAACTCTCGTAGCAACTCTAAGCCATCTAGTAGTCCACCACAGTCACTTTGACGGGTGAAAATTCTCCGCGTCTCCCCGTCTCCGCGTCCCCGCGTCCGTCCTAACCCGTCAATTTTGGGTTGGTCGAGTACTAGCCCTAGCACCCTCACATCTATTACCACTAAATCAGGGAGATGTTGAGCAATCGCTGCTAAGATTTCCTCTCCCTGAGGAACTCTCTCCACTTCATAACGTTGGTTTAACAAATCCTTGACATCATCACCTATATCTGCATTGTCATCAGCTAGGAGAATACGGGCAGGGTGTGAAGGTTGCAGATTAATAACAGGTGGCAAGTTAGGCTCCATGAACTTCTTACACAACTTACGTCATGAAAATTTTGCTGGGGGTCCGGAGCATCTGGAGCATCGGGAGCGTCTATTTTCAGGAACGAACGATACAGGATTGGAAATAGGTAATTTGGACTTATCTATATAATGCTTATGCTGGAATTATCCCATCGGCTTCAGCTTTTCCCCCAATTCTCAAAGCTTAGCTCCCCCATCTGGGTCTGTGCAGCGATAAGCATCTTATTGCATCACTTCTATACCTTATGGTAGAGAGAATAGACCTTACTCTCTACAGTGTGATATACCCAAAGAGTGATTTTTTAATTTTGCAGCGATCGCCAAAACACCTCGTAAAGCGTAAACTGCTGTTTATGCGCCAATTCCCAAAGTTCCTACTCACTCTATCGGTTTGGGCTGCGTTGGCTACAGTACCCCAATCCGTTCTTTCTCATGAGTGGCGTCCCGTGCGGGGCGGCATTCAATTTGGCATTAGTGGCCTTGCTCTGCTTCCCCAACAAAGCGAAATCAAGTCTTTTGTGATTGTTCACGACAACAAAGAAAAAAATCAGGGACGTTTAGCCATCATTACTATTCCGAATGCAGAACCTCCCCAATATTTGCCCTTGAACTGGCCAAGTGACACCCCTTTGCCCATTGATTTAGAGTCTCTTACGACTGTCCCAGGAACACCTGAACCCACTTTCATGGCAGCAACCAGTTTGGGCAAGGTATATCACTTCCGCTTGGATGATTCTCAGCAAAATATCTCCATTCTCAAAGTGTTTGATTTACCCAATATTCCGCCGGGAAGCAATCTTGAAGGGTTTGCAGTGCAAACAATTGAGAATCAGTTAGTCGCGGTATGGGCACACCGAGGTGAGAACCAGCAACCTGCCATACTCTATTGGGGCCAGCTTAACCTCAACACCAATCAGATTATTCCCCAAGGTTCTACTCAACTCCGAGTGCCTTTTCCTGTGAAAGGCGTTCGCCATATATCTGACCTCAAGGTAGACCCAGCAGGAGTTTTATTCATCAGTTCAGCCGCTGACACCGGGAATGACGGCCCTTTTGACTCCGCCGTTTATGTCGCAGGTGCGTTAAAAATTCGCGGACAACAAATCGCCTACCAACAAAATTACCAAATCGTTCCTTTGTATCGTTTCAAGTATCACAAAGTTGAGGCAATTGAACTTGTGCCGGGAGCAAATGGAGGTTTAATTGTGGGTTCCGATGATGAAAATATGGGAGGGTCTGTCTATTTCAATTTTTAAACTAAACCTTGCAGCTCAAACTAAAAATTCATAATTCATAATTCATAATTCATAATTTTGAAGTGAAACCTCTTGCTACAGATAGAAGTAGGCTTTGGTTCATGATTGCTAAGTTTTGTGGAGCAAAGATTCATCCAAGTTATGTACTCCATGAACTCAAGTAACCATCAATCCCATCGACGCAAAGAAATTCTCCGAGTTATTCACGCCATATCCATTATGATTGTCGGTACGACTCACTTTGCTTTCGGTGAAGTCTACGCCAAAATCGTACCCCCTCAACTTCCCAACCCCTTGGAGTTAGTCTACATTAGCGGTTTCTTTGAAATTTTAGGGGGGATTGGATTACTAATTCCCTACATTAGTGTCGCAGCGGCTTGGGGACTCATCGCCCTGTATATTGCTGTGTTTCCAGCCAATATCAACTTAGCGGTGAACAATATAGAACTTGAAGGCATTCCTCACAGTCCGTTACTTTACTGGATTAGACTTCCGTTTCAGGCTGTCTTAATTGCTTGGGCGTGGTGGTATACCCGAAAGCCAGAGGAACAACCGGGCGCTGCTAGGTTTTCCCAGTTGATCGACTCTCTAGTACAGCGCGGCCCAAATAACCCACCTGTTCAAAAAGGTTAAAAAGCTAATTGTACAAGCAATATGCCTTGTACCTCCTGCCTTCTAACTTCTGCCTCCTGCCTTCTAACTTCTGCCTCCTTGCAAGAGTAGATGCGATCGCACAATTTTGTGCCTAAATCTGAGAATTCTGGAAAAATTAGCTGAAAAGAAGGAAAGACACTACACTTACCGCCAAAGATGGACAACTAGAGTAACAACCTTTGTTAAGGTCTACTTAATGCGGTTCGTTGCAGATCAATCGGGATGTGGATGAGGTGAGCAAAAAAAGCGATCGCACTCACGAAGGGTAGCGATGGCAAACTCAACCTCGCACATACTGCACGAAGATATAACTTGAACGCACCTGCTCTAAATCAAACTAGGGATTGCGCTTGAGTATTTCGTTCAAAGAGGAAAGGTTGAATTGACGGCTCACTCATTTTGGTTCTACTGGTTCGTATTATTTGGGGTTATTCTAGCTCGATACTTTCTCCTCGCTGGGGGAAGCTACTTACTCTTTTATCCAAGTCTAGAAAAATCCTGCCCAAAGCAAGGGTTGCGGCTTAAATTCCCATTGAGGCAATCCATTCGACTTGATATCGAGTTATCGATTCTCTCGGCCGTCATCTTTGCATTTTGTGCAGCTTTCATTATGAAAGAGTACGATTGGGGACAAACACTTTTGTACACTGATCTACGCAAGTATGGTTTCTACTATTTAGGCGTTAGCTTTGTTGCAGTTCTCATTCTCCAAGACGCGTACTTTTATCTGATCCATCGAATTTTTCACCACCCTTTACTCTTTAAAAGGCTACACCAGGGGCACCACCGCTCAGGCAAACCAACACCCTGGACATCCTTCGCATTCGACCCTTTAGAAGCCGTCTTTCAGTCACTCTTCTTTGTAGGCATCGTCTTCATCGTACCGCTCCATTTCATCACTTTGGTTGCCGTACTCATGACAATGACAGTATGGGCAGTCATCACTCATCTCGGATTTGAGTTGTTTTCCTCACCCTTGTCCCGCCACCTGGGAAAGTGGTTCATCGGGCCGAGGCATCACTCAATTCATCACCGCAAGTACGCAGTTCATTACGGACTGTACTTTACTTTCTGGGACAAACTGCTTGGTACTCACGATCCCATTGATGATCAAAAGTCAGAAGTTAGAAGTCCGAAGTTAGAAGTCCGAAGTTAGAAGTTAGAAGTCAGAAGTCCGAAGTTAGAAGTCCGAAGTCCGAAGTTAGAAGTCCGAAGTTAGAAGTCCGAAGTTAGAAATTAGGCACCCTGAACGCTTGCTCACAATGAAAAAATGAAAAATTCCCTCTCCTGAATTCTGACTCCTGAATTCTGACTCCTGAATTCTGACTCCTGAA